>JBCDBC010000314.1:0-6114 GCA_039184535.1 Bacteroidota bacterium
ATAGTAGGACATAGGGTATTCTGTTTATTCTGAAGGCAAAAGAATATACAGAAAATTTTTAGGGAAAGCGGAAAATATTACCCTTTATATTTAGAAAAACAGAAAGAGCCCCCAGTGGGAGCTCTCAATTTCTTTACTTTCTCCTAAGGAGAATCTTATAGGCTATTCACGTACTTGGTCAGCTTTCCTTTCAGGTTAGCTGCATTATTTTTGTGAATGATGTGGCTCTTGGCCACTCTGTCGATCATAGAAATAACGCCTGGCAGCATTTCTTCAGCTTCCTTCTTATCAGAGGTAGAACGGAGCTTCTTAACCATGTTTCTCATGGTTACTTTCTTATATCTGTTTCTTAGTCTGCGTGTCTCAGATTGTCTGATACGCTTCTTCGCCGATTTATGATTGGCCATTATATACGCTTCTTATGCTGAATGAATTGGACGTCAAAAATACAATATTCTTTTCTAAATGCAAGCAATTCTTTTTGATTCTCACCAATAATTAACACTTACCTACTACTAGATATTTGTGTATTCAAAAGTGGATTTGATTTCCAAGAAAACTGTCCCAATTTTAAGGTTGTTCAATCATTCCTGTAAGTGAATTAATTCTGTATTTATGGCTTACATTTTGCTCGTAGAAGATGAAACTAATTTTGGGATTGTGCTGCAGGATTATCTGCAGATGCAGGGGCACAAAGTAGACTTGACCAGAGATGGAGAGGAAGGCCTCAAGCATTTTCATCAAAATACCTACGAAATTTGTATTCTGGATGTGATGATGCCCAAGAAAGATGGGTTTAGCCTGGCTCAGGAGATCCGAAAAACCAATGAGCAGATTCCCATCATTTTTCTGACGGCTCGCTCCCTTAAAGAGGATATCGTAAAAGGGTTCCGGATAGGAGCAGATGATTACATCACTAAACCTTTTGACTCCCAGGAACTGTTATTAAGGATAGAAGCTATTCTTAAGCGGGTCAAAGGGAAGGAGCAGCAAAAGGTGGAGATCCCGGATGAGTTTGATATTCTGGATTACCACTTTAACTACAGACTCAACTCACGGGAAAGGAATGGGAAAGCTGAAAAGCTCTCACCTAAAGAAGCAGATCTGTTAAGAATGCTTTGCCTTCATGAGAATGACCTTTTGTCCAGAGAAGAAGCACTCAACACGCTTTGGGGAGATGATAACTACTTCAATGCCAGAAGTATGGATGTATTTATCAGTAAGCTTCGGAAGCGCTTTAAGGAAACCCCCGAGATTAAAATCATTAATGTCCATGGAAAGGGGTTCAGGTTCATGGTAGAAAAAGCCTCTGAATAGAGGAAGCAGATGCAAACGCATTTATGAAGTTAGTCAAAATACATCTTGTCCTCCTGATATGCTTAATCGGATTCATGAGTAGGTCAGAAGCAGGAACATATACATTAAGCTGGAGTAAGCGGTACACCCATTCCTACGAGATCACTTACAGAACCTCTCCTGCAGAAGGAAGCTACACAGATTTCCAGATGCCTATATGGAGGCCAGGAAGGTATATCAGACAAGATTTTGCGGGTGCAGTTTCAGACTTTCAAGCCACTTCCCTTACTAACAAAAAACTCAAATGGGCCAAGGTAAGTCCAAGTACCTGGCGGGTATTTCACGCCGAGTCTGGAGATATTCAAATTTCTTATCTCTGCCATGCGAATAATATAGATGCAGGTTCCAGCTATCTTAGTGAGACTGAGGTCTACTTTAACCCCATCAATATCTTCATGTATGTGCAAGAGAAAATCAATGACCCTGTCATCCTGAAGGTCCCTAAATACAATCCCAAATGGAAGATAGCTTCTGCCCTACCCTTTAATACTGAGCTAAAGCAATTCACTGCTAATACCTATCATGAATTGGCAGATAGTCCTACAGTCATCGCCCCTGAAATTAAAACCCTCCAATTTGAATTAAGAGGGGCTACTTTCTACCTACACTTTCAGGGAGAATTTCTAGGGGGGAAAAATGTAGAAACCAGCCTCAGACAAAACATAAAAAGTATCTGTGATAAGGCAGCAGAAATATTTGGGGGATTTCCTTTCAAGGAATATCACTTCATTTACAGACTGCTTCCTTATAACATTAGGCATGCGGTAGAGCACACAAACTCTGCTTCCTTTGCTTTGCCTATTACGGCAACAGAAACGCCTAAAAAAGCGCTCTCACGCATCTGTGGGATTTCAGCACATGAGTTTTGGCATGTGTGGAATGTAAAAAGACTGAGGCCCGAAGCACTATGGGAGTATAAATATGATGAGCTCCCCTATACAGAGCAGCACTGGTTTACAGAAGGGGTAACCAACTATTATTCGGATATCCTCATGATTCGGGCAGGCTTGATAGATGAGGAGAATTTCCTCGGGAGAATGGCCAATGTGATTTCTCAAGTAGAAAATAGCTATCCCGCCAGTCAAATTTCTCCAGCTCAATCCAGCTATGACAGTTGGCTGGAAACAAGTACATACAAAGATCCTAAAACGGCTATCTCCTATTATACACTAGGGAATAGAATAGGCCTCTTAATGGACCTGGCTATCCAAAAAGAAACTGACGACCAGTACAACTTGGATAGCCTATTTGTCAAGCTATATCATACCTACTATAAGGAAGGTAAAGGCGTGCCGGAAGATGGCATACAGAAGACGCTGGAAGATATGACCGGCAAGAGCTGGGAAGACTTTTTCCAAAAGTATATCTATGGGACAGATAAATTCCCTTATAAGAAGTACCTCTCTTGGGTAGGTCTGGAATTAAACAGAAAAGAGTCTCTATCATCCGGCCTTAGTGCACTCGGTCTGCTAAATGTAAAACCCTCCGGACAGGGATGGATAGTAGGTTCCGTCAGGACGGGAAGTGATGCTTATGAGGCGGGAATCAGTAGTGGGACCTTAATGCTTCAGATAGATGGAGTTTCTGCAGTGAACCTAGAGCAGGATGAAGTCTATACTTCTCTTTCTAAAGGGCAAACCATCAACCTAAAGGTATTCTCAGATAATTCTGTCAGAGACATCAGCTTTGAGTTTCAGGGGAAAAATATTCCCGGTACTTACCAGCTTACCAAAGCCCTGAAAGCCAAACCTGAAAGCCGAAAAAGAAGGTTAAAATGGCTGGGAATTGCCAGACAATAGCGCCTGCTCCCTTTTTACCGATCAGTCCATGGCATTAGTCAGGCAAAATTCTCCATTGATCGATTATCCTAACTTTCCGGATAGCTCCTACGTAGAACATCTTAGAAGCTAACAACAATCATCATGTTATTCATATTCGGATTATTAAAAACACTGATCTCTGTAGCCTGGTTACTTTTCACCATAGCAGTCTTGGTAACTGTTTGGAGGGATAAAGCGGCTACTACAGGTTCTAAAGTCCTTTGGACCCTAGCTGTACTCTTCTTCCCCATCATAGGACCTATTGCCTATCTATTCTTTGGGAAGCACAGTAAGAAAGATCAGGTAACAGCATAATATCAAGGGAATCTTATTCTGGTTAATACAAACGATAAAGAGGGTACCCATCTTCGGATACCCTCTTATTTATTCCCATCCAAAAAGTAAAGGAAGAACCTTTACTCTGTGATGACAATTTCTGCCTGCTGCAGATCCTGATATTCTGTTAGTAATTCTCCATTCAGTGAGAATCGAATGTATCTCCACTCATGGCCACATTCGTCCACGTTTAGGAGAAACTGAAGGCTTAGGGTATCCTGACCAAAGTCTCCTTTCTTGAAGAAATAATTATAGTTGTAGGGAATACCAAATAGCTTGATATCATTCGTAGCGCCCGTAGCCTGGTTTACAAAGATTTCCGTGTAGTTAAAGGGACCAAATTTCCCCTCAGCAAAACCAGGACGGATTAACTCAAACTCCGGAAAGGGATTTTCTCCACCAGTAGGATCCATGTAAACCACTACTTCAGTCGGGTCGTAGACATTGTCCAGATAGTTTACTCCACTGGGAGAGACATACTCTACAGTAAAAAATTCATCTCCTATGTCTTCACTAGGATTGGAAGTACACTCCTCTTCACAAGAGGTAAGAAATAAAGTAGAAACAAGGACAGATAAGAGCAGAAAGGTAGAAACAAAATTTTTGAACATACCTATGAGCAATTTGCAGAACCTGGATAACATTTCCTGTACAATTCCTGAATATAAGTGTAATTTGCGTCCTTATGGAAACCAATATAATTGAACTTCCTAACGGGCTTAGCGTCCTACACCGTTATGTGCCTTACACCAGAACGGTACACTGCGGATATATCATAGATACAGGCAGCAGGGATGATCTTCTGGAAGAGTCCGGTATGACTCATTTTATTGAGCACATGGTCTTCAAGGGTACAGCTAAAAGAAAAACGTTCCATATACTCAATTATTTAGAATCTGTAGGGGGAGATTTAAATGCTTATACCTCCAAAGAAAAAATCTGTCTGTACGCCTCCATGGTATCAGAATATTTTGAACGAGCCACAGAATTACTTACAGATATAGTCTTTAATTCCACTTATCCGGAGAAAGAAATCACCAAAGAAAAACAGGTTATTTCTGAAGAGATCAGCATGTATAGAAATGCGCCTGACGAGGCCATTTTTGAAGATTTTGATGAAATGATCTTTCCAGAACATAGCCTGGGAGCACCTATACTGGGTACCAGACAGACCATACAAGTCTTTGATCAGCCGAGAGTGGTCAGGCATGTGCGGAATAACTTCACCCAAAACAGAATCATCTTCTCCATAGTGGGAAATGTAACCCTGGAGCGGGTACAGAAAGCCATCAAAAAATACCTATCTGATATACACCTTCCCTCTGCTGAAAGAGAAAGGAAAGCACCTAGCACCTTCTTAGCCAAGCAGCATGACCATCCTATACAGACTGAGCAGGCACATGAGATCATAGGCGGTAGAGCCTTTGGCTTAAAAGCTGAGTTTCATGTTCCCTTCATTCTCTTAAATAATATGCTTGGAGGACCGGGCATGAACTCACGTCTCAACCTCAACATTAGGGAAAAGCATGGGCTTACCTATGCCATTAACTCTTTCTATTCTCCTTATCAGGACAGCGGAATCTGGGGGATTTATTTTGCCTGTGAACCGGGAAATCTATTGAGGATCAGGAAGATGGTGCATAAAGAACTGAGAGAGCTTAGCCGTAAACCATTAGGTCTAATCAGACTTAATCAAGCCAAGAAACAGCTCATAGGTCAATTTACCCTGGGATACGAGAATCTCCTAAATCAGATGCTGGGCATGGCTAAAGATATGCTGGACTATCAGCGTATACAGTCATTCTCATCCTTTGTGAAAGAAATAGAAGAGGTAAGTGCCGCGGATCTACAGAAGGTAGCTAGTCTCCTCTTTACAGAAGACCAACTTTCCAGACTCACATACAAGCAAGTAGGCTAATGGTAAATGATGTAATCAGATCCTATGTAGAAAATATAAGTTCTCAGGAACCTCCATTATTAGCAGAGCTAAACAGAGAAACCCATCTAAAGGTCCTCTATCCCAGAATGCTCTCAGGGCCTTACCAGGGAAGGCTCCTTTCATTCATTTCTCACATGATTCAGCCGACTGCCATTTTGGAAATAGGCACTTTCACGGGCTACTCTACCATCTGCATGGCTGAAGGACTGGCAGAAGGAGGCAGGATCACTACCATTGAGAGAAACCAGGAGCTGGAATCTATTATCAGAAAGTGGCTGGAGAAAACAGGAAACACGGAAAAAGTGGAGCTACTTTTCGGCCCTGCTAAAGAAGTGATTCCTTCCGTCAAGGGGCCCTTTGATTTGGTGTTCATAGACGCGGATAAATACAATTACCTGGACTATTATGACATGGTCTTCCCCATGGTTAGGAAAGGAGGATTTATCATGGCAGATAATGTACTGTGGGATGGGAAAGTTGCAGATCCCAATATTTCTGACAAGGAAACAACCGGAATACGAAGATTTAATGAGTTTATAGGACAGGATAAGCGGGTGGATGTACTTATGTTACCTGTTAGGGATGGAATAGTGTTAGTCCGAAAACACTAGAAAACGTATCATCCATGCAGCAAAATGCGTTTCTTAGTTACGTATGATTGAA
>JBCDBC010000315.1:0-6101 GCA_039184535.1 Bacteroidota bacterium
AGTCATCTTCATCTAACCGACTATTCTGAAAATGCCCATTACCCTACGAAACACTTGTGTCATAGGTCGACTCTTCTTCATTTTCTTCCTGGGAAATGTTCTTTTACCAAGTACAAAGAGTTCTGCTCAGGATGCCCTTTTCTCTCAGTATTTTGCTTTTAAAAATATACTTAATCCTGCATTAGCTGGCTTCGAGGATGGTACCTCTTTTCAGACCCAATACCGCAGACAGTGGTTTGTATTAGATGGAGGTGCCCAAAGCTTTGTCCTTCAGGGAGCTGCTGCCAATTTCAGTGTACCCGCCATACAGTCAGGTTTCAGTCTTAGTTATCTGAATAGCCAGATGGGAGAAGGTGCCCTGAACTGGAATCAGGTGGCCTTAAGTTATGCCTGGAGAACCAGAAGCTGCAATCAGGTATTCTCTGAGCGGGATTGGGAACTATCCCTGGGAAGTACTGTAAGTTACAACTCTTACAACTTTCAAGATAACAACTTCATTTTCAGTGACCAGTTAGAACTATTCTCCAACTCTTTAAATGCTAGCCAGTACCAGTTCAGGGGAGATCTTCAGGGACTAAATCCATATGTAGATATTTCCGCTGGTGCCCTCTTCAACTGGGAATACGGTCACAATGCTGTTACGATAGGGGTAGCTACCCATCACTTTGTGAGGGTAGAGAATTCCTTATTTGGACGGGATGATACCCTATCTCCCAGATTTACGGTACACGCTAGTCATGTATTTAACAGGGTTTTCGGTGGGACCAATGATCAAAATATTCAAATCATAGCATTAGCTAAACTAGATATGCAAGCTGCAAGTTGGCCGGCAGATGGAAATTGGTCCAGGCTAATAGACATGGGCCTGATGTTTAACCTGAGAAATCTGCCAGGAGTCTATGGAGGTGCCTTATTCAGAATAGCCAATCTAGCAGAGCTGACAGAACAAACCAATGCTATAGTTCTAGTGGGAGGGGTAGAGTTAGGTAATGCCATAAAGCTAGACAGAGCAGATTATCTAACCCGAATTGGATTTAGCTGGGATATTAATCCTTCTGGCTTAAGGAGTGATGGAGGGGGAACCTTTGAAATCTCCCTTAGCCTGAATCTGCCGCAGTTTTCACTGATGGGCTGTAATAGCAGGTTTAAAATGAAAAATCAGTGCCCTAAATTCTAAGTAGATAGCCTTGTTTCTATGAAATACCCATACGTCGCCCAATTCATTCTGGGATTGATTTTTTTGTTTTCCATTAAGCACAGTCATGCTCAGTGCCCTGTAGATTTTACTTTTACAGGTGATCTATGTGGAGCCAATCCCATACAGTTCAATGCTAGCAGCTCTGGGGATGGCCAATACATCTGGTTCTTTGGGGACGGAAGTTTGCCAGAAAGATCTCAGAATCCCATACATGTATTCCCTCCTGAAATAGGTACATCTAACTATACGGTAACTCTTCAAGTCATCACGGCTGACAATGACACTTGCTCAGTGAGTAAGCTTATCTCTCTGGCTGGAAATGAACCTTTTGACGTAAACAGATACATAGGAGAGGGATTAAGTCAACAAATAAATTCGCCATTTCATAGGGCTTGTTCTCAGGTAACCCCAGATGATCCTACTTACACGACCACTTATCAAGTTACAGAGGGCCCAGGAGGCCCATATATATGGGATTGGGGAGACGGAAGTGAGCTTATTACCAGCATGGATGTAGTCCAGACCCATACCTACCAGAGCACTGGTGTGTTTTTCTTAACCATTAGGAAAGAAGGACTGGATTGTCCACTTTTTAGTGAAAAGATAAATGTTCAGATAACCCCCATCGCAAAGCTTACTCTAAATGATGATGTAGTCATTTGTGAAGACAATGAAATCTGTGTCAACAACATTACTGATGTAACTGAAGGACCAGTAGAGTACTTTATCATGGACTGGGGGGATGGTAGCCCTCTGGAGTACTTCTATGATACTAATCCGAGATGCCATATCTATTCCTTTGAAGATGAGGATGTTGAGGACCTAACATTTAACGCCTTTGAAAGTAATGTAGTACTCACCGCTGTCAATGGTTGTGATGACCATACTACCCAGTCAGAAATTAAAATACGTGCCCGTGCCAGGGCTAGCTTTGAATCTGATACCATAGGGTGTAGCAATGATCCTGAAATCTGCTTTACCAATACCACGCTACCTAGCCAGATAAATGTAGATGCGCCTACTTTTGTCTGGAATTTCGGAGATCCTGCCAGTGGCGCCAATAATACCAGCACGGAGTTAAACCCTTGCCATGTTTTTTCAGGCCCTGGTACTTACATAGTTTCCTTAACCGCACAAAATGGTTGTGGTAGTGCTACCGCTTTAGATACCATCAATATTTTAGAAAGCCCCATTGCCATGGCTACTTTTCCTGATACAGCCGGCTGCGCACCTTACGAAATTGACATCAGAAATACTTCTATCCCAGCCAGTACAAATACTTTCCCTGTTTCTGCCCTTTGGAGCGTTTCTCCTGCTTTCGGAGCTACCATCATTGATTCCAGTAGTTCCAGAATCAGACTTAGACTTGAAGAACTAGGAGTTTACAATATCATGTTGGACATAGAATCTGACTGTGGGCAGGACAGTTGGGAACAGGAATTTGTGATAGGACAACAACCTGAGCTTTCTCTGGCCCCTATTCCCGATACCTGTAACTCATTTGAGTATGTAGTGTCTCCCAGCATGGTCAGTTACAATGACTATAGCCTACCTATAACCAACTACAGCTGGGAATTTTCTGACGGTAGCCCAGCTATTTTTGAAGGCCCTCTTCCCTCCTCCCCGATTAGCTTCTCTGAAGGAACTCATACCGTTACCGTTAATGCCACTAATCTCTGTGGCACTTCAAGTGTGTCTCAAGAATTTACGGTAGCAACTCCTGTAAAGCCAGACGCTGGAGTAGATACTGCCTTATGCTTAAGCGATGCGCCTATCAGTTTCTCAGGTCTGCCGGCCAATGGCTTTTGGTCTGGAGAGTTTACCCAGACTGATGGGGTTTTCAGGCCGCTAACACCAGATACTTACAAACTCATTTACTCCACTGGCGGGGGCCAATGCCTCCGTACAGATACATTAGAAGTCTTGGTGAGAGATACAGTAGACCTGGATATCATTGCAGACATTGAGCAATGTGAGGAAGCTACTCCCATCGAACTTACTGCTTCCCCAGTTGGCGGTAGTTGGTCTGGACCAAGCCTTCTGTCAGATACTACTGTCATTCCGGATACGCCCGGCTCATATGCCTATACATACGAGTTTGAGGATGCGCAAACAGGCTGTCGATCTACATCTATCTTCAACCTTGAGGTAAATGCTTTACCAATAGTGGCACTAAGGGATACCCTATACTGTCTGGGTACAGAAACCTTTAACCTGACCGACAGAATCCTCCAGGCACAGGGTACTTGTCAGTGGAAAGGTCCTGGGATTATCAATGCCCAAATCGGTTCCTTTCTCCCGGATACTGCCGGAACGTATTTGTTAACGCTTTCCTGTGAGAATGCAGATAATTGTGTGGATTCTTCTCAGGTCATCATTGAAGTTATAGCCCCAGAACCAGCCATAGCAGGAAGGGATTCCAGCATTTGTAGGAGTGTAGGCACCTATACATTCACAGATTTCAGCCCCATGGGAGGTCAGTGGATAGGGTCCGGCGTAATTCCGGGTACTAATCAGATAGATTTGAGTCTGGCAAACGGGGGTATGTACATATATGAGTTTGGAGCGGGATCTTGTCTCAGTAGAGATACCCTTACCTTAAGTATACTTGAGTCTGACAATCTACAGGTACCTGAGGATCAGGTAGTCTGTGAAGGCTCAGGATCTTTTTCCCTGGCTGCGGTAACACCCTCTAATGGGGTCTGGACTGGATTGGGAATAGACCCCAACAACAACTTTCAGTTTCTCCCAGAACTACTATTACCTGGGACTTCATCAGAACTCACCTATACTGTTACCAACCTGAATGGATGTACCAGTTCTTCCAGCCTAAACATATTGGTAGACTCTCTTCCCACTGCTATTTTCAGCCTTCCTGATACCGCTTGTCAAGGAGTAGCCTTAGACTTTCAGGAATCCTCCATTTACGCCAGTAGCTTCCAGTGGGAATATGGAAATGGAGAAGGAAGTGTCTTACAACAACCTCAGTACGCTTTTCCTGATACGGGTACTTTCACTGTGAGACTTCAAGTAAGCAACCAAAATAATTGTGCGGATGCTATTTCTCAGGAAATTATCGTTACTGAACCTCCTACGCCTTTCTTCACTCCGGATCAAGATGAGGGTTGTTCGCCACTAAGCGTCAACTTCACTGACGGCAGTGAGAGCAGAGGGAGCTCCTATTTATGGGATTTTGGCAATGGAGCCAGCTCCACCTCTGTAACACCACCTCCTACTATCTTTCTGCAGGGGCCTACTGATACGACTTATTCTATCACCTTAACCCTACAGAATAGCTGTGGAGAAGTAAGCTATTCAGATAATGTAACTGTCTTCCCTCAACCTCAGGTAGACTTTGGCTTTGATAAAAATAGAGACTGCTCTCCCTTAGAGCTAGAATTCAGCAATGTCAGCCTGGGAGACCCAGACAGCTACTTTTGGGATTTGGGTAATGGGAATGCCTCCGCCAGAGAGAATCCGTTCCCTCAAACTTATACAGCGGATACCCTGGAACAGGCTTACACCATCACCCTCATAGGTGTTAATGAGTGTGGATCAGATACGCTATCAAAAACCCTGACAGTTTTACCTAATACCATCAGGCCGGTTTTTCTACCAGACACCAATAGAGGTTGTGCCCCTTTAACCATACAGTTAGCAGAATTCTCGGGAGCTCCTTTTACCTCCTGGGACCTAGGAGATGGCACCCTTACAGAGGAGAATGAACCTATCCACACCTATACAGAGGCTGGGGTGTATGAAATCCAGTTTTTTGCTAACAATGGGTGTAGCTATGACACCGGGACTACCAGCATTACCGTCTACCCTTCTCCTGATCCTACCTTCATTACCAGTGGACCTGTTTGTGAAAGAGAATCTATCCAGTTTACGCCTAGCCAGACCACAGACATAGTGGCCTACCAATGGGAATTTGGAAATGGGGAATCTGCCGCTGAGCAAGCACCTGACTATACCTATGATCAAGCAGGTGCTTATAGCGTAAGCCTAACGGTCCTATCTGACACCTTCCAGTGCTCTGCAACTTGGGACACACTTGTGAGTATCAGGGCTCTTCCCGCCACTGCATTCTCTATAGCAGATACTCAAGGCTGTCAGCCTTTTATGGTTTCCCTGTCTAATGTAGCTCCAGGACTGGACTATGCATGGGAATTTGGAGACGGGAATAGTAGTGCCCAACAGGAGCCCATATTTACCTACCTGGACTCAGGCACTTTTGTGTTAAGGCTAAATACCTCGGATACTTTCGGCTGTGAGAATGATACCAGTGTACAGATCACTGTTTTCCCCAAGCCAGAGAGTGCTTTCAGCTTGGTTTCTGATAGCCTTTGTGCTCCACAAACTGCTTCATTTATCAATGAATCTATAGGTGCCATTGATTTTTCATGGGACTTTGGGAATGGCATTTCCAATACCCTTACAGATCCACAAACGGTTTATCAGAGCTCCGGCTTATATCAGATAGAATTGATCAGCGGAAATGAGTTTAGTTGTGCTGACACTTCTACACAGTCTTTGCGGGTATTCCCACAAGCAGTAGCTGCCTTTGAGGTATTCCCTGCTGAGGGATGTCAGCCACTCAATGTCCAATTCCAGAATACTTCTACTGGCTATGACCAGCTCAGATGGTCATTTGGAGATTTCACATCCAGTGTAGAAGTTTCTCCCTCTCATCTGTATGAACTGGTAGGTACCTACACAGTGGATCTGATAGTAGACACGGCGGGGGTATGTGGAGATACCCTAAGGTTGAATGATCTCATCCAAGTAAATCCCAATCCAATGAGTGCTTTTACAGTAGACTCTGATAGCCTTTGTGCTCCGGCAGAATTAGGTTTTACCAACAACTCTCAAGGCGCAGTAAGATATAGATGGAACTTTGGAA
>JBCDBC010000316.1:0-6093 GCA_039184535.1 Bacteroidota bacterium
ATGACCTAAACCAGAGTGTGGCAAGCAGTGAAGGAAGAGTTAAAGGGAGTGAAGCTTTCAAACTCATACACGCTAGTGCCAAGTCTTACAAAGACCAGCAAGAAAATCAGAAGTATCCCCTTCAGCTTGATAGCTATATGGACTTCAGGGAGAAAAGAAATACTGAAGCTGAGAAGTATGAGGATATCCAGAAGGTTCATGAAGATCTGCAAGTTACTGCATTACCTGCAGACCTTGATAGGTTAAAGGATAGTGAGGTAAAAACGGATCAATGGAACAAATGGTTGAAGGAGCTCCAAAAAGATGCTCATCTTTACGAAGCACTTCAGGTAATACAGGACATGAATAAGGGAACTTACACCAAAAAGTAAGCGCCTTACCATAGAACTATTAGCCCCGGTGTTATCATCGGGGCTATTTCTTTTGTACCTCAGACATAGTTCTTAAAGTCATGGGGAATCTGTAAGTTCGTAGCCCGAATCCGAACCTTATGCCATTTCACTTTCAACTACAGTCTATTGACCCCCAGTCTTCCGCTAGAGCAGGTCTCATAAGTACAGACCACGGAAAGATAGAGACGCCTATCTTCATGCCCGTAGGGACAGTAGCCTCTGTTAAGGCAGTACCTCAACAGGATTTGGTGGAAAGCATACATGCTCAGATCATACTAGGCAACACCTATCACCTCATGCTTAGGCCCGGAACAGAGACACTTGAGAAAGCAGGTGGACTACATCAATTTATGAATTGGCAGAAACCCCTGCTTACGGATAGTGGTGGGTATCAAGTATACAGCCTGGCCCAGAACCGTAAACTGACAGAAGAGGGGGTAACCTTCAGTAACCACATAAACGGCTCCAAGCACCTAATTACCCCTGAAAAGGCCATAGATATCCAACGTAGCATAGGATCAGATATCATGATGGTTCTGGATGAGTGTCCTCCCTACCCCAGTGATAGAGCCTACGCAGAGAACTCCATGCAGCTTACTCACAGATGGGCACAGAGATGTAAAAATTTCTGGCAGGAAAACCCGGGATTGTATGGACATACGCAGGCCTTATTTCCCATCATTCAGGGAAGCACCTACAAAGACCTTAGAACCCAAAGTACAGAAACCATCGCGGAACTAGACCTACCGGGAAATGCCATAGGAGGTCTTTCCGTAGGAGAGCCTCATGACATTATGTATGAGCTTACAGCGCTGTCCTGTGCGATTCTTCCCAAGGATAAACCTAGATACCTTATGGGTGTGGGAACACCAGAAAATTTACTAGAGTGTATCAGTCTAGGGGTAGATATGTTCGACTGTGTGCTTCCCACCAGGAATGCCAGACATGGACTACTGTACACCAGAAAAGGTATTATCAATATCAAGAATGCCAAGTTTGAGCAGGATTATTCTGCATTGGATCCTGATAGCGATTGTCATGTAGACTCTTACTATTCCAAAGCCTATGTACGCCATTTATTCAAGGCAGGGGAGTATCTCGCCTTCTATATCGCCAGCATTCACAACCTACATTTCTTCCTCTGGTTAGTACAAGAAGCACGTAAACATATCATACAAGGGGATTTTGTAAGCTGGAAAACCAGCATGCTCAAACAAGTAACTACCCGCTTATAACTAGAATAGCTTCCATGAAAAATCCAAGGTATCCTGGATTTTTCTACCAGGTCTTTTGTGGATCAAGAAGCTTTGGTTCATACGCTTGATCAGGGTATCTCCTTGCATCAGCTTTCTTCCTTCGAGACCGGCGAATTTAATACTTGCTCCCTCTACTTTACTGACGTCATATAAATCTGTAGTAAGAGGCGTGTCTAAGGTATCTCTAAAAGCTTCTTGTACAAGGTGCATATCTACCTCAAAAGTGGTATTAGCTACAAAACCTTTGGTTACAGTACGCTTACGATCGTCTACTACGCCGGTAAAAGCTATTCCGGAAAAAGATTGGTCAAAATCAGCTTTTAACTGTTCTTTCTCCTGAATCATTTTTTCCATGTCTTCTTTAGAGGGTCTTCTTGAAAAGATATTGTACCCCACGATGATGGCCAATACAGGGACTACTAACAGAGGTGCGTACTGTTTCATATTTCTGGGTTGTTGGGTTTATCCCTTAAATCAGCTAAATTTTCTTCTGCTTCCCAAATCGGGGATAACTGTAATTATTTTTAAAAAGTGGTTACAAAGGTGAGTAGAAAGATATGTATGCTTGTTATGATCTAAGATATATAGGTCATAATGCATATATTGCTTTAACTTAACTCACACAACATCTAACTCGGAATAACTATGAATGAAACTAATGTAAAATCAGTTGGACTCAAATACGGAGTTTTGCTAGGAGCGGCCTTTGTGGGAACTTTCTTTATTACTTACCTTCTAGACTTAGTAGGAAATCAGGCCTTAGGGTGGCTACCCTTTGTACTAGTCATTGTATTTGTGTTCTTGGCTTTAAAGGCATTCAAAGAAGGAAATGAGGGCTTTATGTCTTTTGGACAAGGTTTTAAGGGAGGAATGCTAACCACAGCTGTAGGGGCTATCATCAACGCTATTGTCTCGTATATTTTCCTGAAGTTTGCTGGGGGGGATTATTTTGATAAAGTTATAGAAGTGTCTCGTGAGAGAATGGAAGAAAACCCTGGAATGACCGAAGAACAAGTGGAACAGGCCATGGAGTTTACGACCAGATTCATGACCCCTGAGATTTCAGCAATCAGCGGAATCGTTATGATTGCCTTAATGGGTCTGGTAGTATCCCTCATCATCAGTGCTATCCTGAAAAAAGACGTCCCTGAGGGTATATAAACACCGAATAAGAAACTTCTAATAAGGCTGCTTAATCATAAGCAGTCTTTTTCTTTTTCAAGCTTCTCTTTAAGTCTCTGGATGGTGAGCGTGGCAACTCATTCAGTAGATACACATATTGAATCATGAAATGAGAGGCGGCTGCGCCAAATACATGCCATAAAAAGTGGGTCCCCATAGGTAGCCATCCCCAAAAATCAATAGCTCTACATGTTAGCGCCAAACAGAAGAATGTAAGGGCTATCCAGACATATCTACTATTCACAAAATTTTGTTGTTGCATGACTAACCAGGTGGGAAGGAGCATCTGTATGGCCAACAAAGCGTAGGATATATTTTCAGCCGTATGCTCCGGCAGGTTCAGAATGACCAACGCTTGCAAGATCACACCTACCAGGGTTATGCCTACAGCCCATCCCATTCCCTTAAAAAACTTATAGCAGAAGTAAAAACTCCCCGCCATACAGAGTAGCAGTATGGGTATCCAATCCATATAATGGAACACACTTGTATACCTAAAAGCATGATAAAGGGTTCCTCCTACTCCTCCTATCCCCAGAATGGGAATCACATAAGAGAGAAATGTATGCTGTTCATACTTACCTCTTAACTTAATCCACCAGTATATGACTATTACAAGAAAAAGTATGGCAGAAATGGCATTGTAGGGTTCTACTATGAGATGGGAAAGGTTAGTTTCAGCATAGATGGGACCGCCATCTCTGTTTAGAATCTGGAGTAGCATAAATAAGGAGAATTAAGTATGAGTCCCCGGAAAAGTTTGTTAACAATAAGATAACACTTTAATTGGCAAATTGATTCTAATAGTGGCAAAATCCAGATTTTATATCGCCCTTCACTTATCCGTGCTACTATTCGGATTTGCGGGCCTATTTGGGAAATGGCTACCCATTTCTTCTGAACTCATTGTCCTTGGAAGAACTTTCTTTGCAAGCCTGGGAATTGGTGTATGGTTTTTAATCAAGCCTGGGAGCTTCATTGTTCCATCCAGAAAGCATCTACTTACCTTCTTCCTGTCAGGATCTCTACTGGCCTTTCACTGGCTGGCCTTCTTCAAAAGTATACAGCTCTCCTCTGTGGCCATAGGATTGCTAACCTTCTCTTCTTTTCCTCTATTTGTCATCCTTCTGGCACCATTCACTACTAAAGAGGCATTTTCTCTCAAAGAAGTTGGCGTAGTCATCCTCATTCTGATAGGTACAGCCTTACTTTTACCATGGGATAATCTGGAAGGGAATCTTCTTTGGGGAATTATTTGGGGCTTACTGGCTGGATTTTCATTTGCCCTCTTAAACATTGTAAATAAGGGCCTAGTGAGCAGCTACAGTAGTCTTCACATTACCTTTTATCAATGTCTGGTAGCTACTGTGGTTTTGATTCCTTTTAGCTTAAGTCCTGCTACGCTTCCTACGGGGCCTCAGATGGGCTTGCTATTACTCCTGGGAATACTGTTCACTGCGGTGGCGCATTCTCTGTATATTTTCAGCATGAAGGCCTTACGTACTCAGCTAGTAAGCATAAGCGCCTGCATGGAACCTGTTTATGGCATACTGGCGGCCTTTCTCTTACTGGGAGAAAAACCAGAATGGAGTGTATTAGCTGGAGGGGGGTTGATTTTACTAGCGACTTTACTTGCGTCAATTTCCCTACCTACACCTGAACCTGCTTCCACTTCCCCTGACGGAAAATGACAAGGCTAAGAACAGCCAATACAGAATTACTGAGGGCGATGGCTATGTAAACGCCTGCCGGCCCCATATCTATGCTGATAGATAGAATCCAGGCTAATGGAATCTGGAACATCCAATAGCAGACCAAGTTTAGCCATGTGGGTGTAGAGGTATCACCTGCCCCGTTGAAACTCTGGGTCACCACCATCCCAAAAGCATAGAATATATACCCCAGACAAATGATCCGTAAACTCAATACGCCCTGTTCAATCACAAGTGGATCCGAAGAGAATATCCCAACAAAAGTATTGGCCCATATGTAGAAGATTACGGATACGATAAGTAGGAAGATCACATTGTAGAAAGCGGTAATCCAAACCGATTTTTCTGCTCTTTCCGGTTGTTGAGCTCCCAAATTCTGCCCTACGAGAGTGGCTGCGGCATTGGCAAGCCCCCATGAGGGAAGGATGGTAAAGATGATGATCCTAAAGGCAATAGTGTAACCTGCCACTGCTTCAGACCCAAACTCTGAGATGATTCTAACGAGAAATACCCAACTGGCTGACCCAATCAGGTATTGTCCTATTCCACCAAGGGAAACCATAATCAGTCGCTTGATGATATCCAGTTTCACCCGGATATTCTCCCACAGTATACGGATCTGGTCTGATCCTCTGGATAGCATAAATACCTGATAGGCTACTCCTATGCCCCTTCCTGTATTTGTTGCTACAGCTGCTCCCTCTACTCCCAGTTCCGGAAAAAAGCCGTATCCGAAAATAAACAGAGGGTCCAGGACCATATTTAGAATATTGGCTATCCAAAGCGCCCGCATAGAAATAGCCGCATTACCAGCTCCTCTAAAAATGGCATTCAGCAGGAAGATCAACATGATCACATAATTCCCGCCTAGCATAATCCTGGTATATCCACTTCCCGTCTCTATGACGGAATCAGAAGCGCCCATGAGCTCCAGTATATCCCGATAATAGATGATGCCGACAACACAGATAATGGTGGATATGATCAATGCCAAAATGATAGCCTGTACACCTGCATCAGCAGCCTCTTTGGGCTTCTTCTCCCCTATTCTTCTGGCTACCATAGCGGTAGTGGCCATACTTAGGCCTATGGCTACTGCGTAAATCAGCATCATAACTGACTCCGTCAATCCTACGGTTGCTATTGCATCCGTGCCTATTCTCCCCACCCAATAGGCATCCACCACAGCGAATAAGGACTCCATAACCATTTCCAGTATCATGGGAACAGCAAGCATAAAAATTGCCCGATTTATGCTTCCCGTCGTATATTCATTGTGGGTTCCTTTTACAGCGGTCAGAAGATCCTGAAAAAAGCGTTTTACTCTCATTTAGGTAGTTGGTTACTAGCTAATGCCTTAACCCATAAAGAGGTTGTCAACCTACATAAAGTTTGGGGATGGCCGAATATAGTATTTTCTTCATATAATCTTGCATGAAAAGAAACGAGCAATTCGAGAAGATCTTCAAAGACGTCCCCTCACTTCTCAAACATATAGAAAAACATCAGAGTCTTTCTTTCTGTACCTTACTGGGACTGGATATATCTGGG
>JBCDBC010000317.1:0-6090 GCA_039184535.1 Bacteroidota bacterium
ATCAAATAAAGTAACCAGTCCCCTAATCATATGTGCAGCATCTGAGGAGCCTCCCCCAAGTCCTGCGCCAGCCGGAATATGTTTAGTCAGATGAACATCTACTCCTGCTAGTCCACCTACTTTCTCGGCTAGCAGCTTATATGCTTTCACACAAAGGTTATCATCACTGACAGCATCTATTTCCAGCCCCTCTACAGCCAAGGTACATCCTTTTCCCCCATTAGTTCGGATCACTAATTCATCAGTTAACTCAGGAAGGGGATATAGGCAGGTTTCCAGTAAGTGGTAGCCATCTTCACGCTTACCTTTGATAAATAGTCCTAGATTTACTTTAGCAAAAGGGGTGAGACAGAGGTCGGGCATGCGATGTTAATTCCTTAGCGAGATTCTTCAAAGTCTATGTCTTCTACAATTTCTTCTTTGGAGATTTGGGTAGAAGGTTTGTTTCTGGGAATACTCAAGTCTACTTCCTGATCTATGCTCACTTTTTCCTCATAGGGATTTCCAGAATAATTTCGTTGATATGCCCTGCTGCTATCCTCCATATCTTTTGCCACTCTTTTCAGTAATTTTTGGATGAAGAAGCCCATGATGCTTCTCCCAAAAACCCTGAAAACAAGGTACAAACCCAATAAAACGATAATTACTGTCATGCTTCCTTTTTCCGATTATTGAAAGCCAGTAGCTTTCTAATGAGTATTATACGGAACACTCTCATGAGTGGCTATGACCTCCTCATAATAACTTATATACTGAGGGACGATCGCTTCTTTAGAAAATTGTAAGGCATGCTTAAGGGAGGCATCAGAAAACTGACGCCAGCGTTCCTCACTTTCCAGTAGAAATAATGCATCCTGGGCCATCTTATCTACATTTCCCACATCACTGGTGAAACCCGTTTCCCCATCAATCACAACCTCTGGAATCCCGCCAGCATTAGAAGCAATGACAGGTACGGCACATGCCATAGCCTCAAGGGCGGCTAATCCAAAGCTCTCAGATTCTGAAGGTAACAAAAACAGATCTGCCACTGCATATATTTCTTCTACCGCATTCTGACTTCCCAGAAAGTTTACTTGATCACAAACCTTAAGTTCTCTACAAAGCTCCTCCGCCGGTCTTCTTTCTGGCCCATCACCCACCATCAGTAACTTAGCTGGCATCTCCTGGACCACTTTGTCAAAAGTTTGTAGTACATCCTTAATCCGTTTTACTTTCCTGAAATTAGAAGTATGTATGAGGATTTTCTCTCCATCCTTGGCTATCATCTTCCTAAAATGACCTTTATCCTGAGGCTTGAACCGATTCGTATCTACGAAATTATGGATGACTTTTACATCTGACTTGATATCAAAAGAATCATAGGTAGCCTGCTTTAGAAAGTGCGAGACAGCAGTAATTCCGTCACTCTGCTCCATGGAGAATTTTACGACTGGCTCATAGGAAGGATTTTTACCTACCAAAGTAATGTCAGTTCCGTGCAGGGTAGTGATAATGGGAATGTTAAGTCCATATCCCTTCAATATCTCACGAGCCATATAAGCTACTGAGGCATGAGGAACAGCGTAGTGAACGTGGAAAAGATCCAGGTTGTGGTACCTGGCTACATCCACCATCGTACTGGAAAGAGCTGATTCATATGGGACAAAGTCAAATAGTGGATAATCCTTCGTACGAACTTCATGGTAGAAAATCTGATCAAAGAAGGAATCCAGCCTGATAGGTCTATTGTAAGTTATGAAGTGTACTTCATGACCCATCCTTGCCAGGGACTTCCCCAGCTCCGTGGCTACGACCCCACTTCCCCCATAGGTAGGGTAACAGACAATACCAATATTCATAAGTGTATACTTCTGTAGTTAGGAACGGCATGAGTCATAAATAGTTCTCACATTCAATTTTTGCGCTATTTCCTTTCCGTCCTATTCAGAATGAGGTCTCAGGTAAAGATGATATAGGCAAGAACTAGTATGACTCCGAAAGAAACTAACAATAAGTAGTTCTGAACCAGTCCTGTTTGCAGACGCTTAAATACTTCTCCTACATTAGCTACTCCTAAGTAAGTTCCTCTCACAAATCCATCCACTACATTTTTCTCTACCCAGGCCACTATATTCTTACTGAAGAGCATGAATGGGTTCAGAATAGTCTTTTCGTACAGTTCATCTACATAAAACTTGTTCTCCATGGTTCGGTAGAAACCTCCTAAGAATTGCTGTACTTTATTGTCTCCTCCCAAACCATTATTGTTATAAAATCTTCTCGTGAGAAACCAAGTACCTACAGCTATAAGAGCTGAAAGAGGGAGAAGAATGTACTCCATGCTGTGGTGGGCATGCATATTCTCAGCTATATATCCGGCATTACGGATGAGTCCTTCAGCACCAACGCCCCCTTCAGTAGCTAACCAAAAATCATTCAGCACGTGCGGTACATGAAGAAGCGCAGGTAAGCCAAGGTATCCTCCAAAGATAGCAAGTACGGCAAGTATCCAAAGAGGTACCGTCATCAGGGCTGGACTTTCATGTGGCTTGGAGGTACCCTTTGGGAAACGCTCCATACCATTGAAGGTCAAGTAGGCTACCCTGGTCATATAGAACGCCGTCAGTAAAGCCGTAAATAAGGCTATGCCCCAAATCCCCCAGTAGACAGGTTCTGTATATCCCCCAAAGAAAAGGCTGGATAAGATTTCATCCTTAGAGAAGAAGCCTGATAAGAGTGGAATCCCGGCAATGGCTAGGGTAGATATCCAGAAGGTTCTGCTGGTACTAGGCATGTACTTACTTAGTCCTCCCATGGTTCTGATATCCTGTGGATCTTCTACTCCATCCACATGCTCCATGGCGTGTATGACAGATCCTGATCCCAGGAATAAACATGCTTTAAAGAAAGCATGTGTCATTACATGAAAAATGGCGGTAGTAAATGCGCCTACTCCTAAAGCCATGAACATGAATCCTAACTGGGAAACTGTAGAATAGGCCAGTATTTTTTTGATATCGTTTTGTGCTATCGCGATTAGGGCTGCTATCAGAGCTGTCAAACAGGCTACTATTCCTATCACCAGCATAATCTCAGGTGAGGCCAGGAATAACGGAGAAAGTCTGGCAATCAAGTAGATCCCTGAAGTTACCATGGTAGCGGCGTGTATCAGGGCTGAAACCGGTGTAGGTCCGGCCATGGCGTCAGGTAGCCACACAAAAAGCGGAATCTGTGCAGACTTACCAGTAGCAGCTATGAAGATCAGGAGCGGAATCCAGATTCTGTAGTCCGCTAAAGCAGCTACTTGAGCATTAATTTCTCCAAATGCGAATGAGTGGATATTGGTGAATATGAGAAACATAGCCACCAGTAAGGCGAAGTCTCCAATTCTATTGGCTACAAAGGCTTTTTGAGCTGCCTTAGCCTTTAGCATATCAGTATACCAGAATCCAATCAACAAGTAAGAACATAGTCCTACCCCTTCCCACCCCAGGAACATCACCACCATATTATCTCCCAAGATGAGGTTTAACATGGCGAAAATAAACAGATTCAGGTAAGTAAAGAACTTATAAAACCCTTCATCTCCATGCATATACCCTATGGAGTAAATGTGTATCAGCGCACCTACTCCTGTTACAATCAGTCCCATCAAAAGGGATAGCTGATCCAGCATGTAGGAAAAGCTGATATCCAGCCCACCCGCTTTCATCCAAGACCATAGCTCAAAAGTGATCGGTTCTCCAGTAAAAGTAGCGGTCAGGTAAACCAGTATCAAAAAAGGAATAGCTACCATGGCGCTCCCTATAGCCCCTATTAGTTTTTCCTGTGATCTGAAAGCAGGAAATAGTAAACCTCCTAGTCCTAGGATGGCGGCCCCTATGAGCGGGAGTAAGACAATAAAAGGAAGAGATGCAACCATAGTATCGGTTACCATTTAAATATGTTGACTGAATTAATGTCTATATCCAGCTTATTTCTGAAAAGCGCAATAAAAATGGAAAGGCCTACTACTGCTTCAGCAGCTGCCACACACATCACGAAAAACACCATCATAGAACCTGTAGCGTTATCATGCAGCTTGGAAAAAGTAACCAGCGTCAGGTTCACAGCATTTAACATCATCTCTATGCACATGAATATCACTATTCCATTTTTCCGAGATAATACCCCAATCATACCAAGCACAAACCTGAGGGTGCTTACAGCAAGATATGACAGGACGGATGGTTGTAGACTACTAAGATCCATAAGTGTTACTACTGGTTATCAGAATAGGAATATTTTCTGGCTATCAATATAGCTCCTATCAGAGCTGAGAGTAATATGACAGATATCATTTCAAATGGGAATAAGTACTCCGTCATCAGCATCTGACCTAAAGGCTCTACTTTTCCAAAAGTAAAAGGACCTTTCACACTATCATCTGCAAACTCTCTAAATACATAAAGTAACTCTACCACTAACACTATCCCCAGCAGCAAGCTTAAGAGACGTGTGGGGCTTAGGTCGAGTATACCCTTTTCTTCACTAAGATTCAGGAGCATTATCACGAAGAGGAACAGCACCATAATGGCTCCGGCATACACCAGGATCTGGATAGCTGCCAAAAATTCTGCATGCAGAGAAAGATATAGTCCACTGATACTAAAGAAATTCAGGATCAGACATAAGGCCGAATAAACAGGATTTCTATTGAATATGAGTCCTACTCCTCCACCAATTCCAAGGATGGCGAAAAACCAAAACATCATAGTCTGTAATCCAGCTTCCATATTCGTTCTTTATTAATGGCCGAAATTGGCCAATAAAAAGGATAAATCCAATATAGATAAGGACTGTTAAGGGTCATATATTTGTAATATTCTTTCAAGATCTTCCGGGGTATCTACCGCAGGCGAATGGAGCTCTGTAATAGCAGTCTTGATTCTGAGGCCATGAGCTAACCACCTTAGCTGTTCCAGAGATTCTGCCTGTTCTAGAGAGGCAGGAGACATGGACTGGATTTTCCGGATAGCTTCAGCGGAAAAGCCATAAATCCCTATATGCTTATAGAAGGAGTGGTACTCCAGCCACTTATCCCTATCCGTTTCTTGTCTGATAAATGGGATAGGGCTTCTGCTAAAATACAAAGCATACCCCTCTATATCTGTTACCACCTTCACCGCATTAGGATCAAAGATTCTTTCAGCATCAGTTATAGACTGAATCAGTGTCCCAATCCCTTTTGGGGGATCATGGATAATCAAATCCACCAATTGGTCAATCTGGGCAGGATCAATGAAGGGCTCATCTCCCTGAATATTGACATAGTGGGTGTAGCCTGAGAATTGTTCGGCTACTTCTATGAGCCTGTCAGTACCTGAAGGGTGATCTTCCCGGGTCATCATGACCTCTCCTCCGAATTCTTTGACGTGGTCATATATGCGCTGATCATCGGTAGCTACTAAAACTTTCTGGAGTCTTCGGGCTTTCAAGCACTGTTCCACCACACGCTGGATCATGGACTTTCCATGAATATCCGCCAAAGGCTTGCCCGGAAACCTAGTGGATGCATATCTGGCAGGAATAACGCCTAACACCATATTTAGCTGATTAATTTTTCGTGAATGACAAGCATCAAAATTCCACTTCTCAGCGTCCAGATTGTAGTTCTGATCCAGTTGGTTTGAACTAATTTATGAATGGTATCCAAATCTTTACCTTTGAGAAGGCGGGTATGCTGGGGAACCTGAAATAGAAAGGTACTCAACCAGATGATCCCTAGTCCTATTCCGTCCACCCAAAACCACCAAGTAGACATCCACCCAGGTTGCAGGTAAGCCAGTAGAGGTATGGATAATAGCTCTAACAGCATAGCTGGCATAACTACATAAGAAGTGGTTTTCATGTGAACCTCCTCATAGCGGATAAATTCTGATGGTTCTGCCATTTTGAAGAGTGGATAGTGAACTACCTGCACAAACCAGATAAGACCTGTCATAAAGAAAGTAGTCACTATATGTATAATAAATACCCACTGGTAGAACATTTGTCTAAATTACTATTTCAGGAAACACGAAAAAATCTGGCACAATTGTTTCTGTTCTATATGAGGATATTTTACAC
>JBCDBC010000318.1:0-6082 GCA_039184535.1 Bacteroidota bacterium
CAGAAAGTGAGAATGTGCTACCCAAGAAAAGAAGTAAGGGAACCCAAAGCCCTACTACCCTCCAGCTCGGAAGCTGGATCGCTCTTTCATCTAACCGATTAGAGCAGGTATGTACTATGTTTTTATTCATTATAAACATCTGATGCTATGTATGACTCACACCAAATCCGCTATTCAGGCCTCTGAAACAGCTCATGGAACTAAACTCGGATGAAAACTGCTTTATATGTGCTTGCCCTCTTACGACCATATTCTGGCATAGAGGGATTTCGTTATTTGACGTATTTGCTGGTAGGGTAAACTTGAGGAGATTGAGATTTAGTCTGAATACGAAAGAGCTTTTTTCTGTCAATCGACTAAAGGCCCGAGGTACTGTAAAATAGCAGAGATACAGCCAACCCTTAGAAAAGGTATGTCTGGTAGGTGAAGCTTGCGACGATGGATCCAGGACAATTTCAGATACAGAGCAAAGGGTATCCCCATAAAGAAATGAAGAATCCTTTAGCATGACACAAACGAATTAGTAACAGGTCTTTACCCCGAAAGAAACCCATAAGAAACATCTTATGGTTTATTCAATCTTATTTTATTTTCCCTATGTAATATTACGAAATATTATAGCTTGGAATCTTCTTCACAATTAAAATGTTGAATACCCTACCTGAACTGAATATCAAATTCCATTATTCTGGCAAGGATCATAATTGTAAAAAGTTGATTACCAACGGGTTTATTTTTAATTATTATAAATTGAATGAATGGTTAATTTTTAAGAGTGATTGGAAGCCCGATTTGCTAGAATAAAGGGTGCCTTATCCTATTATTTCTCTGTATTAGGAGAACTAAGGAGGGTAATTCCCCCCAAATGTAGGTAGTAAAGGAGCTGGCCAAGGACCAGGAAGACATTCATAAGGCCATATGATTGAATGAGAAGCTGTACATCACTCTCTTCCCATAAAATGAAGATCCCTCCTCTGAATAGGAAAAAGAGTATACTGATCCATAGCATGATCTTCAGCTTTCTCCGAATATCTACTAGCCATGAAAGCGGTGTGGTAATAAATATGAGGTAGAACCAGGGCATGAGCCACCGGGCATACCTTCCTGCTTCTTCCCACTCTTCTCCTAACACCCAAGAAAAAAGCTCCGGAGCGAATATCATGATACTCAGTAGAAAGGGGAGGCCCAGAAGAATCAGTTGAAATAGGGTCTGGCGAGTAAGTTCCTTAAGTGGAGCTATCCCAGTCTGAAAGGCTTTGGCCCCACGCTCAAAAAATACTGTACCTATGGACATGCTTATTAGCACAATAGGTAGTGTTAAAACCTGATCTGCTTTCTGAAACCAACCATTAATCTCTTCTCCAGATCCAAGTTCACTAAACAAGACGGGAATGAAAAAGAAAGGTAAATACCTGGAGGCATTATTAAGCCAGTTAGCTATCAAGGCAAACTTAGGGAAGTCCTTGTATTTCCTGGCTAAGGCCCTCACTGAGGCCGTGTTCTCTGCTGTAATTTTTTCTCCTCTTATATAAGAAAGTCCTAAAGGAACTAAACCACAGAACTGTCCTATGAGAAAACCCAGGATAAGCCCTTCAAAGAGATAGCCCTTTATCCCCAACCCGATAGACACTACCGCCTGAAAGGACGACCTTAGAATTTTACTCAGGGCTATGGTCCTGTACTTTTGTAATCTACTCAGATAGATTCTTAAGGGTTGGGAAAGCCCTTCCAAAAGTAAACTCCCAGCTAATACATGATGCCAGGGGGTCATCCTTTCTATGGCCAACAGGATGAGGAAGTACTGAGAAAATATTGCAGAAAGAAGACTCCAGACTAAGCTCCCAACAAGGGCTATCTGAATACACAATAACAGGATCTTCCGAGCTTCTTCATCCTTTTCCGGAAGCATGAGGGCCATGTCATAGCCACCATTGATGGCCACCGTCATCACGGCTAGTGCAGCTAGGAAGACGGCCAGTATCCCAAACTCTTCTGGTTGGTAAAGTCTGGTGAGTATAGGAAGACTAAGTAAAGTAATGACCTGAGCTACCCCTGAACCAGAAATCAGGGTAAGGATATGTTTCCAAATAGAAGTATTTATCCAGTCAGGAATTTTCAAAGGCATTATGTATTGCTGGAACGCAATCTACATATTTCCTGCCTTAAGGCTAAGCTGGTTGAGTTTCTTCACCATGGCCTTATCTATGGGAAAAGTAAAGGAGTCTTCATTCAATGACTCAAGGGGAACCCATCTGAATACTTGTTGGTCATCTTCCTCTGAAGGAAAATCCATAGGTATTTCTGAAAACCTTCCTCTAGGTTCTCCAAGCAGAGAAACATAAAAATACAAGCTGATGACTTCATCTTTAGAATTAAAAAACGAAGTCTGCAGGAAAGGATTGACATAGAATATTTCTCCTACTTCTACATCCACTTCTAATTCTTCCCTCCATTCTCTCTTGAGTGCCTCTTCCAACCCTTCCCCAAACTGCAATCCTCCTCCGGGCAGCTTGGTCATCTTCATCCCAAATCTGATCTCATCAGTCAGGAGAAGTTTTCCATCTACCACACACAAACCGTACACTCTGAGATTGAATCTATTCATATATGAAAAATAATATACATAATAACTCCTATTATTTCACATTGTTAGCAGATTTACCGGATTTATTCTTTGGAAGAGGAAATGGGGAGAATTCTTTACTTTAGCAGCATGAAATCCATCTTGCCAAGCATACTGTTAGTTCTGAGCCTTCTTCTGGTTATCAACCCTCTTTCTGCTCAGGAAGAAAAGTCTGACAACCTTCCTGTAGATAGACCCAGATTTTTCAACCTCATTTTTAACAGGACTTTTCAGATTTCTCCCTCAAATGAAGAAAATGCCAATGCACCTATAAATAGCTTTACCTCCGGTAACTACTTTTTAGGCACTAGTTTTAAGACCAATTTCAATCACGGTAGCTTTGGACTCAGATTCCAACCAGGTTTGGCCTGGCAATTACTCTCTTACGAGCAACTGGACTCAAAAACCTATCCTAGTACCACTACTGACCTAGACCTGGAGAGACACAGAATGATGTACCTGGAAGTTCCTGTGGGTATTTTCGTGAACATCACCAAGGATGAAGATGGAGATCCTCTCGTTCATATAGAAGGGGGGGCATACGCAGGGTACTTACTGAATAGCGCATATAAAGTGAAGTTTCAGAATTCTTTAGGGCAGGAAGTGAAAACCCTTACTAAGGACGTTCCTGATCTTCAGGACGTACGTTATGGCCTATATGGGCGAGTGGGATACAAATGGCTTTCCCTCTATTATGCCTACAGACTTTCAGATCTATTCAAGGAGAATACAACAAACCCCATCCCTGGCATGCCAAGAATGGAGTTTGGATTTTCTTTTATTCTGTAGGAATGTTGTAACTACCTACCACTAGAAACTTCTCCTTCACCGCTTTCATCTTCCTCCAACTTTTGGAGTAAGTCCTCAAGCTGCTCTACTGAGATCTGCTTAGCTACGATATTCTTTTTCTCATCCAGGAGAAAGATCCTGGGCGTACTCCTAATATCATACATCTGATCAAATCCTGATTTTCTATAGTGATCCTGAGTAGCTATGCCTACTACTTTATACTCATCTATTTTCTCTTTCCAGATATCTATAGAACCGTTGATGCTCACAGAAAAGAGGGCCACCTTATCGTGATCCAGCTTATCCGCATATAGTTCCATAAGCTGGGGCGTAATTTTCTTACAATGCCCACAGTCATAATCCCAGAAATACAGAACCGTATACTTAGCATCTACATCATGCAGCGCAATAAACTCTTCTTTCTGATCCTGCACACGGAAGTTTGGCGCCATTCTCCCTATGAGCGTAGGCGTGAGAGCTAAAGCTCTCTCTTCCATTTTCTTTACCTGCTCTTCATCTGTCCAGAATGCTTTTCCACTCATGTAGTATTGCTCCACCATATGCACGTATACTCCGTCCATACCCATGATCTTGGAGTTAGCATATTTATTAAGAAGGTTCACTACTAAGAACTGAAAGACATCCTTGTCCTTATCAGCTTTACTAATGATATAGTCTATGGATGTATTAATGGAATCCGGATGCTTGTAGGTGAGTTGCTCGAGATACCTATCTATTTTAGAAAAGAATACTGGCGTTCTGAGCATACGCTCATCATTGAAATCCAGATTATCAAAGAAGTGCGCTCTGTAGTATCTAAAAGGGAAAAGGGAATCCTTTACGCCAAACTCATCCACAGGTGTTTCTGGTACTTCAGGTTCCTGCATGGATTTGATCACTTTCCCATACAGGAAGTCAGGATTATCTTCCACCAGCTTCTTTCTATAGTCTTTTACTACTTTATCCAGCCCGCTAAGTTCTTCTTGAAAAGGAGCCGCTTTACCTTTATCATCTCCTGCAGCCTTAATTTTCTCTTGTAGGGAAGTAGCCTTGGCACGTTGCTCACGCAGGAAAGTCAGGTCTCCGTAGAATAGGTCATTCTCATTAGACCCCTGGATAACCATATTTGATACAAAATCTGTAGTATCTGTGGAGATGGAGAATTGTTGGTCATTATCTATGATCAGTTCAAAATAGCTGTTGCTAGGCGGAAGAACGACCAGATAGATTCCACCAGGCAAAAGGGTATCTGCCTTGAGGCTGGTTTTACCATTTGTTACATCCAGGGTGTCCTTGATGTATTGCTTATCTCCATAATAGTAAGCCAGATAGACTTCCTTTCCCTGGAAATTCTTAATCTCCATTTGGATGTCTATTCCTTCCTGGGCATAGCCCATCCCAAATACGGATAACAGGAGAGAAAAAAGTAGCAAGCTTCTCATGTGTTTCAAGTATGAGTATATCATCACTAATGAATTCTGTCTTTTTGAAACGTAAATTCTCTAAAAATGTATATGTACGATAATACCTTTTGTATTACATCCAGACTCAAACGTATCCCTATTCTTGCGTCTTTTTATTCAGGCATTAACGCAAAAACGGTGCTTCCTGATCCTGACATTGCGGCATAAACTGCCCCAGCTTCATAGTAGGCTTCTTTCATTTTCCTCAATTCAGGATAAAAGCCAAAAACGGGAACTTCAAGATCATTTTCCAATTGATCTTTCCAGCTTTCAACAGGCTGCTGCAAAACATCAGCCAGACTCCTCTTCGGATCAAACATTTTATAATCCAGAGCTTTATAAGCTGCAATAGTAGAAGAATGAATACCTGGAACTTTCCATTCTAGTCTGTAGGGAAGGTCTATCTGAACAGGTTTCAGTTCCGTCCCTATTCCTGTAGCCACCATAGGCTCATCATGCAGAAAAAATGGAACATCTGCTCCCAGTTTTCCAGCTATCTCCTCCTGTTCTTCTATTGAGATGGCTAAATCAAATAAAGTAACTAATCCCTTAATCATATGTGCCGCATTTGAGGAGCCACCCCCAAGTCCTGCTCCAGCCGAAATATGTTTAGTCAGATGAACGTCTACTCCTGCTAGTCCACCTACTTGCTCTGCTAGCAGCTTATATGCTTTTACACAGAGGTTGTCATCATTAATGGCATCTATTTCAAGGCCTTCCACCTTAAGGGTACAACCCTTTCCTCCGTTAGTTCGGATCACTAGCTCATCCGTCAATTCTGGCAGGGGGTAGAGACAAGTCTCCAGTAGGTGGTACCCATCTTCACGTTTTCCTTTGATGAATAGTCCGAGATTTACTTTGGCAAAAGGGGCGAGACGCAGATCAGGCATGCAATGGTTATTCCTTAGCGAGATTCTTCAAAGTCTATATCTTCTACTATTTCTTCTTTTGAGATCTGGGTAGAAGGTTTATTTCTGGGAATGCTTAAATCTACTTCCTGGTCTATGCTTACTCTTTCCTCATAAGGATTTCCAGAATAATTTCGTTGGTAGGCCCTGCTGCTATCCTCCATATCTTTTGCTACCCTTTTCAGCAATTTCTGGATCAGGAAGCTCATAATGCTCCTCCCAAAAACTCTGAAAACAAGGTATAAACCCAATAAAACGATTATTACTGTCATGTTTCGTCTTTCCGATTGTTGAAAGCC
>JBCDBC010000319.1:0-6074 GCA_039184535.1 Bacteroidota bacterium
TAAGAAGCTCTGATGTCGATAGGTGTATCTATAAAATTAATGACAGTCTCCTTATCCAGACTTTTGAAGACGCTATCTCCCAGGTCATAAAATGTTCTGGCCTGACCGGTTCCTAGATTATACAGCCCGGAGTCTTTTCTATGGTTCATAAAAAAGAATATGACTTCCGTCAAATCTTTCACGTACACGAAGTCTCTTTTCTGCTCTCCGTCAGCATAATCTTCCCTATGAGAACGGAAAAGTTTTAATTGGTCTGTTCGCTGAATTTGGTTGAAAGCATGGAAGATTACACTTGCCATTCTTCCTTTATGAAATTCATTAGGACCGTACACATTAAAAAACTTCAATCCTACCCAGAAGTAAGGCTTCTTAGGCTGATTAAGTGCCCATATATCAAAGTCGTTTTTACTCCTTCCGTAGGGGTTAAGTGGCTTAAGTACAGAAGGGTCAAGAAGGCTATCTTCAAAGCCTACAGATCCATCCCCATAGGTAGCGGCACTAGAGGCATAAATGAGGGGAATTCCATGTTCACAGCAGATGTGCCATATCTCCTGAGAATAAGAGATGTTTAGTTTCTGAAAAATACGTTCATCCTGTTCACTGGTATCGGTTCTGGCCCCTAGGTGGATGATCATTTGCACCAGAGATTCTTTTCCCTTTATCCATGAGAACAGCTCATCTCTGGGTACTAATTCAGTATATACTTTGGATTGATAGTTAGCTTTTTGAGCTTCTCTTGAGAAGTCATCTACTAATATCAGGTCATTAAATCCCTCCTGATTAAGCTTAGCCGCCATACAGCTTCCAATAAATCCTGCTGCTCCTGTGAGAATGATCATAACTTTACAGATTTCTGGCTGCAAGATATCAATCGTAGCCAGAAGTCATGGGGAAAAATCTGATTCTGTGTTTAAGAGGAAACCTAAAACTGGAAGTAGATGAAAGGCTGGATGTCTGCACTCCTGATTTGGAAGACCAGCCAAAAGATTCCGGCTAAGGCTAAGGATTTGAAAATAAGAGGTGCCCGGGTAAATCTCCTTTCCAGGCTTCCCTGCCAGTTGACAGGAATGAAGTGGATGAGGTAGCCTAGGGCAATCATCATGTAGACATTCTTGTAAGCAGAGAATACAGCTCCAAAGTCAATATTGAATGACATATTTCTGATCTGCTCTATCATGAGGTTAGCTGTCTGGAAACTGTCAGCCCTAAAATAGATCCAGCACAGACACACAAAGTGAAAGGTGAATATATGTGAGAAGGGAAGCTTGAAAAACTTCAGGGCAGGATCCACCCCATTTCTTGTATTCCAGTAAAATGCACCTGCTCTAGCATATAAATTTCCTAAACCTCTCTTAATGGAGGATCTACTCTCCAAATAGTTATCAATGATATGGTTATCCAGATCCGGAACCTTCAAGCGCATATAGGCTCGTGTGTGGGAAATCATCCTTTCTACTGCCAGTCCCAGTCCGTGCAGTCCTCCCCATATCACAAACTTCCAGTTAGATCCGTGCCATAAGCCTCCTAAGAGCATGGTAATGAAGAGATTTCTGTAAGTGAAAATAAGTCCCTTTCTGTTTCCTCCCAGAGAAATGTACAGATAGTCTCTCAACCAGGTAGAAAGAGAAATGTGCCATCTACGCCAAAAGTCCTGAAGGCTCCTTGCCTGATAGGGCTTAAGGAAGTTCAGCGGCAGTTTGAAACCCATAAGTAGCCCCAGTCCTATAGCAATATCTGAGTAACCTGAGAAATCACAATAAATCTGCATGGCATAACCATAAGTAGCTATCAGATTCTCAAAGCCGGAGTACAGGTCAGGGTTGTCAAATACCCTGTCTACATAGTTGATGCCTATATAATCTGAAATAACTGCTTTCTTAAATAGACCTGCACAGATAAGTAGAATAGCTTTTCCTATATCTTCTGTCGTGATGTGGAGTCGTTTGTTGATTTGGGGGAGAAATTCTGAGGCTCTGACTATAGGTCCTGCTACCAACTGTGGGAAGAAAGAAACGAAAAACGCAAAGTCCATGAGGCTTTGCACAGGCACCAGTTTCTTTCTGTAAATGTCTATGGTATAACTCATAGTTTGAAAGGTGAAGAAAGAGATTCCTATGGGTAGAAATATGTCAGCCTGCGGGAGGGTAAACAAGCTGATACTGTTCAGACTATCTATGAAAAAATTGGTGTATTTAAAGTATGCCAGCATTCCCAGGTTAGTCAAAACACTGGCAAATAGTAAGGCTTTCCGTGTAGCTGGATGATCAGTTTTATAAATGAGTTTCCCTAATGCAAAGTCTATCAGGGTAGATATCACTAATAAAACGAAGAACCAGCCACTGGACTTGTAGTAGAAAAAGTAAGAAAAGGCTACTACATACATGATCCTGAGGTTTTGAATCTTCCCCAGGAGTATATATACGCTTAGAAAAGCAATGAAAAGCCATAAAAATACCTCACTGGTAAACAGTAAAGGGGCATTTGGATCATAAGTCAGTAGAGCAAGGAAATTATCTTGAATGTACTCTCTTATAGCCTTCATATGCTGCTATAATCGCGTCGAACAAGAGGTTACCTTGGAGGTGGTATCCTTTCCGGGTAAAATGAAGTCTGTCTCCTTGTGCCAGACCTTCCTGATACCAGGTTTTAATAGAACCAGATCCACCCATGATGTAATAAAGATCCCATGTAGAGAACCCCAGTTTACCTGCGCTTGCTAATACTACGTTTCTAGCTTGTAGGATATTGGGGTTGTCAATTTTTCTTTTCTTAAGGGCATCGGGAGGAGTGGATAATAGTATGGAGCATTTTGGGTTGCTCTCCCTCAGTTTACTGATAGTGCCTTCCAGGTCTTTCTGAAAGGCTGACCGCATAAACCTGTCTTCAAGGGTCTCATTGGTTCCCATTGAGAAGATGACAAGGTCTGGCTTCAGCTCAGCCAACTGATTCCAAAAAATGATGCTACGGCCATAATCACCAAAAGTAGCCCCATTAACACCAATCATGTGATAGTTAATACCTGCCTGCTGAGAGTTCTCAAGCATAAAACCGAATATGTCAGCTCGTTTTTCTATCTGACTATTAGAAACTCCCTTCAGAAAGAAGGAGCTAACCGGCTCATTCAACCAAACCGTATGAGCATAATGACCAAAGGGATCATACGAATTAGGGATGCTGTGAAATTCTGCCGGATCTTGAGGATCATTTGCAGACCGTGTCTGATTCTCAGCTTCTTTAATGAGAATCCTTTTACCTGAGAATATTTTATCATCCCAGATGTTATTCAGCTTTCTGATGGAAGCCAAGCTTACCCGGTAGGTGCTGGCTATGGAAGAGAGCGTTTCTCCTGACTGGATAACGTGGTACTTAGGATTATTTTGGGACCTGTTTGCTACGGGCCTCATAGCTGAAACGGATTCTGCTACAGGTAATAAGACAAAGTCCATGTAGTCTGCCCCTTTTCCTGAGAATACAGTAACTTTATCAAAGAGATAGTCTTCTGACTTTAGCTGCATTTTCAACCAGAAGTTAGGATTGGTGCTATGTATGCTCAACCCACTTATCCCTTCTGGTAAGGTGTTTCTAGGTTGGATGATTCTCTTGCGGGACCATGATACGTTAGACTCAGACCATAAATCTGTTGGGCTATTTGTTTTGGCGAGCTGATATGGGAAAACCAGCCCCCTTCCCCTAAGCCCGAATTCTGCTCCGAATAATCCTCTCAGCTTTCCAGTCAGGTAGTCAGCCTGAATGTGTGAATCTCCTATATGGACTATGGTAACGGCTTCTTCTTCTCCTCTTTCCAGAGCAGAAAGCTTCTCGAAGAAGGATTCCATATTATACTTATTGTCCTGAATTTTGTTCAATTCGGTCAGCAGAAAGTCGTGCTCTGCATAATCTCTTTCATCAGATCTGGATACTTCCTGTGCCTGGGTAGAAAAAGATAACAGGACCAATATGAGCAATACAAATGAACAGATATTGGTTTTTAGCATAGTTCGCCAAAGTATCAATCTGGTGAAATCTAAAAAATCTCCTCCACTAAATAAATACTTTATTTAGTGGAAAGTTAGGGGTTGGTTGGAATTACCACAAAATATGCACCAATTGTTAGAATAAGTATACAAAATATCAAAATTGATAAAATGCGTCTATTGAGAGATAATTATGTATTTTTCTACCATAGACTGAACTAAAGAATGGCGCATATAAGACAGAAAAAAATTCCCTTTCAAATTAATAAAGGACTTCGGACTTATCTGAAGTCTTACGGTAGGGAAATGGACCTCCCTATAGAGTATGATGATCTTAACAGATATAGTGAAGCGGTGACCTTATATGACAAGAATGGGAATGACACTTTATGGATTTCTCTGATTTATCCGCAGGATGACTTGAACCATATTAATGAGGGCCTGAAGGAGATTTACGCCATTTTACGAGCCAATGGGGATCTCTCTGTGATGAGGCATCTGTACATTGATAGGGTGGATTTATGTCTGTATGGCAATACCAGGCCGTTTAGGGTTAGGGTGGTGAACAAGATCAATGACAACTTTGACTACTTTTATATTAAGCATGCAGATTCCTCCAGGGTGTACGGTTTGGAACTAGAGCACCTGCTTTCTCCTAACAGGATTTCTTATGTAGTTGACAAAAATACCCTGATAGAAGAGCATATTGCAGGTATTCCCGGAGAAGAATTCATCCACAACTACCTAAGGATGGGTAGGGTCCAAAATGAAATCAGGTTAGCTAAGGAGTTTGTGAAATTTAATGAACGCTGTTTTGTGAGGTTGCTGGGAGATATGCACTCAAGTAATTATGTAATAGAGATTATGCCTGATTTTGAGGATGTACATTATAGAATCAGAGCCATAGATTTTGATCAGCAATCTTATGAACCCCGGAAGAGCATTTACATGCCTCAGTACTTCAAACAGAATCTGCCTATTATTGAAATCGGCTTGAAACACATGACCCCTACAACTGTCAGGCAATACCAAAAGGAGGAACGTGCCATGATAGCCAGTAGAATCAGGTACTCTAGCAGACAAATAGGAGACTTAATGAAGTTCATGATCAAGGCAGAACTCTCAAAAGAAGATTATATCTATAGTTTACGAGAAGAACTTGGTCAGCATTATCAGCACAGTGGTTTTCTCAAATGTCAAACCATGGGAGAAGTGGTCAAAAAAAGCCTGGACATCCTTATCCATAAGAATTAAGAAGCAGGGTTAGGTCTGCTGAAAGGGAATTTAACAAAGAAGGTAGTCCCTTTTCCTTCTTCTGACTCTAACCATATCTCCCCATGATGATTATCAACTATCCGTTTATTCACAGCCAGACCTATGCCTGTACCTGGAAAGGTTTCATGAGAGTGAAGCCGCTGGAATAAACTGAAGATTTTATCAAAATGTTCTTTGGCTATTCCTATGCCATTATCTTTTACAAAGACCACATTTCCTTCCTCATCTTGATAGCTGCCTATTTGAATTTCAGGTGTGTGATCTGTGGAGAACTTCAATGCGTTACTCAGAAAGTTTTGAAATAATTGAAAAAGCTGAGTTTCGCTACCGTATATGCGGGGTAAGTCATCAATTAAAATGATAGCCTTTTTTTCTTCAATGGGAAGAGACAAGGTGCGGAGAATGGAGGCTATCAGTGTGTTGAGATTTACCACCTCTAATTCCATATTTTCATTTGACATCCTGGAATAGTCTAGTAACTCAGTGAGAAGGCGTTTCATCCTTTTCACAGCGTCAGATATATATCCCAGGAATTCCATGGCATCTGACTCCAACTTTCCTTTAAACTTATGCTCTATGAGGGAAGTATAGTTTCCTATCATTCTCAATGGCTCCAGCATGTCATGAGATGCAGCATAAGCAAACTGTTCCAGGGCCTCGTTTGAATGCTTGAGTTTCTTGTTCTGGATCTCGATGGCAAGCTTACTGGCTGTGAGCTCAGAATGGGATTTAGTTTGTATCTGATACCGGCCATCAACACCAGCATGGCCGAACCGCCATAGCTGACCATCGGCAGTGGAACGCCAACCACCGGGGCAAGCCCCA
>JBCDBC010000320.1:0-6072 GCA_039184535.1 Bacteroidota bacterium
AGAAGCGTTGCTTGAGCAGCGGATTGCTGCCGGCAGACCCGAACGATTGCAGTTTTAGGGTTATGTAATATTTTTTCATACATGTAAAAAACAGCATGTTATAATGTAAGGAGACTACTAAAGAAACCGGAAAGTTCTGGACGCATAAGGCAGGTCATTTTCAGTCAAAGCGGGAGGAAGTAAACTGACAAGCCTAGCTTCTCAACTTCTGCTTGAGTACTTTGGCAGCTCGGGTGTAACCACCCTCTGATCCGTCCACAAAATGGATGTGGTCATCTTTCATGTCTCTGACATAGCAGGAAAGTATGCTTTCCTGACTCACATGCATCCCAAAAATTAACTCTCCCTTTTCCTCCATTTTTAAGAGCGCCTGATAGAGCTGCTCACGCTGTAAAGCATTTCCACTAATAACGGTATTTATTCTTCCATCAATCACCAGCGTATCAGACAGTTCCACCATTTTACTGAGGTAGCGTTTATAGCTTTTATTAAACCTGAACATGATCACTCCCAGCTTGGTAGCAAAGGTTTCATATATCTGGTAGAGATAATTGATTCTCCCAAACCTAACCAGGGTCTCCCGTTCCAGCTTCTTCATGGTAGGATTCAATGCCAAACGAGGAACAGATATGGGGTTTCTATTATGCTCAGGCCCGTAGATAGCGTCTATGCTGGCCAACACCTTTTGAAATACTTCTGGTTGTTTATCGCTTTCCTTTACCTCCACTAATAATGCCACTACTTCCTGCTGTTCTTCAGGTGGTTTTATCCTGTCCCATCTACATTGCATGCCATTCAGGTCCAGGCTACCTACTTCCTCTTCTGTTACCTCCAGGAAATAGGTATCATCCTTAATGATATCTTCCGCATATCGCAGCCCCTCACCCAATACGATCGGCATAATGTAGGATTGGGTGATTTTGGATTTGGTGATCATTAGCTGTTTCCCTGCCTCATACACCTTACTCACAGGTACCTGCCCTACCCTCAGACTGAGCCCGAAAGCCAGGCTTGCATTCTGGCTATGCTCTAACTCCGCCTGCATTACCTGGGCCAGTATAGATGTAGGCACTATCATGGTCCCTCCATCCCCTCCAAAGAAGAAAGGAATCTCGAAACCAGCCTTACGCGCAATATTAAGGGCAGCAATGATGCTTCCGGTAGCTATCAGATTGATATTCTCGTGCTGCCCATTCTGAACGGCCGCTGTAGAGTTCTTGACATCTGTGATGACTATATGCCACTCCTCTGGTACTTCCTGAAAAAGATCCACACGGGAGACCAACTCACTTATGGGCAAATCCAGGGAAGGAAGCCGGGAATAAAAGGTATCGTTAGTGGCCATATTCATGATCTGCTATCCAATGATCTCCTGACAAAGGAAGGGATTAATGCGATTTATGGAAATAAAATAGGATAAAATGCCCAAAATAGTGTCAGCTACTGTATATTCTAACAATTACTCACGTCAACTATGAAAATGATAACAATTTTCCACTTCCTCAAGTCCAGATTTTTGATCTTTCTTGTCCTTGTGTGCCTTTTTCCTATGGGTTGCCAGCAGGGAGAAATGGCTGTCCCCAAACTGCTTATTGAAAATGTACATGTGTGGGATGCGGTTAACGGACTTAGAATGGCCCAATCTGTTCTCATTCAAGGCACCAATATCCTGGAGGTAAAAAGTGCCGAAGAAATGGATTCACCTTCTGGAGCAACTGTACTTGATGGAGAAGGAAAATACCTCATTCCCGGTTTATGGGATGCTCATGTTCACCTGATTTTTGATAAGGCTGTTTCTCCGGCTATCCTGGACCTGTTCATTTACAACGGCATTACCAGTGTAAGAGACACAGGCGGTCACCTGGAAGAAGTCCTTCCATGGAGAGAGAAAGCTCGCCAAAACCCAGATATTTATCCCAGAGTGATGGTAGCCGGTCCCCTAATAGATGGGAGAAACAGGGTGTATGATGGTTCCAGTCCATTCAACCCAGATTTGGCAGTGGGCATCAGTACGCCAGAAGAAGCTAAAGAGGTAGTGAATGAAATGGACAGTGCTGGGGTAGATCTCCTGAAGTCTTATGAGATGTTGAGACCCGAAGTATATCACGCCCTCCTAGATGAAGCTAATGAGAAAGGTTATATGGTAACGGGGCATGTCCCGCTCAGTATGGATGTTACGGAAGCCTCTGATGCCGGTCTCAGGAGTATGGAACATATGCGAAACCTGGAAATGGCCTGTTCTTCTGAATGGCAGGAAATGCTGGCAGAAAGACAAAGGCTATTATTAGAAGGAAAAGAAAACAATACTCCCGGAGCCATTCTAAGAAGAAACCTTCATGGACTTCATAGATACAGAGCCTTAGGCTCTCAGGACTCACTCAGAACGCAGGAAGTACTGAGTGTACTCGCTGCTAATCAGACATGGCAAATCCCTACAGCCGCCCTGTCTACTGGAGCCAGGTTCCGATTGTATGCCCAGGAAAGTTGGCGTGAAAACTTTTCTTATCTACCTGCAGAAGCCAGAACCAAATGGACAGAAAATGCCATTAGATATTCAGAAACGGAAACTGATCCCAACAGAGTGAAGTATGGCGACTGGATTTTAGGCATGATCAAAAAAGTACACGAAGCAGGCATTGGCCTCATGGCAGGAACAGATACGCCTATCTTCTTCCTTACACCCGGTTTTAGCCTACATGAGGAACTGGAAAGATTTGTAAGAGCGGGCCTAACACCTGAAGAAGCCCTGGAATCTGCTACCCTCAGACCAGCTCAGTACTTCAGCATGGAGGATGAGCTAGGAACCATTAGTGAAGGTAAGATTGCAGACCTCATTTTGCTGGATGAAAGCCCACTGGAGAATATCCGCAACACTACTAAAATCTCAGCTGTTGTCAAAAATGGGAACCTGATGGATAAGGCTGCACTGGATGCGTTGGGGGCTAAGTTGAAGCAATAGAATAATGTTGAGTTTTGAGTTTTAAGTTTTGAATGAGAGAATGAATAAGTCAATGAATGAGTTTTGAATGATTGAATTTTGAATAAGAGAATGAAACTATTTTTTGCTCACTGTATGTCTGGCAGACGAGAGAATCCGAGTAATTTTATCGCTTTCATTTAGTAGGAATTCCAGTTCAATCTTATCACAACTAATTCCTTTATCTTTAATGAGGTCTAGCCAATAAAAAGACTCATCAGCTTCTTCAATGGCAATACTCATTTTGGCAAAAAACTCTTTACCTGATCTGGCCCTGCAGGCAGCTCTATGATTTGCTCCTGTTGAAGTAGCGGACTTTATCAGCTGATAATTAATAACTCTGGTAGTAGTACCAGGTGGAAGATTCTCACAAAAGCTGAGTACTCGTAAGACCCACTGTTTGATTCTTCCTTTAAGTTGCTCTATAAACTTTCCCTTCTCTTCTTTTGAACGATACATAACTGTATAAATATGAATGAAGAATAAGGAATGAGAAGGGATACTTGTAAAGTAAAGATTTTCCGCTTCTTTTTCCCCATTCAATCATTCATCCATTCAAAATTCAATCATTACTACTTCTCCATAGGATCTTTTCGAACTCTGAGTACGGCCGTTTCTGTTTCCTTCCCATCTGATAAGCTCAGCTGATAGCTTCCTTCGTCTGCTTTAGGGATAAGAAATTTCTCGTCTATGTCAAAGTTCAGGTAGCCGCCCGTCAAAGGTTCTAGTATCCTTCTTTTGGCCTCAGAAGTTTCGGCAGTCTGGAATCTGTTGAATGCTCTTCTGATGGCACGAATATCGTACACGTCTACCCAGGACTGGAAGATTTCGGTGATCTCTGTATCTTCTTCCTGAGAATAAGGTCCCGAATCAAACTCCCTGTTCCAATAGATCTTATGAACACCCGGGGTTCCGGCTACTTTCATGACTTTACTCTTTCCACCCTGAAAGCTGCTGATATTTAAGGTGAGGCTATCCTGAATCCCGGCTCCTACGTAGTAAGTGATACCAGCTAGGTTGTCAAAATTCCCTCTGGGAACATTCCCTCTCACTTTAATGGTCTTGGGATTATCACCAGCAAACAGGAAATGTCCTCTTTGACCTCCTCTACTAATATTCTCCCATAAAGTGGCTGTCTTCTGATCAAATAAGTGGAAGTCCTTCGCCTGCACTTCCTCGGTCAGTTGTTGTAGGGGACTGATATCGTCCAATATCCAGGCACTCCTTCCATGCGTACCTACAATCAGGTCATTCTCACGAGGATGAATTTTCATGTCATACACGGAGACGGTAGGCATATTCAGTTTCAGCTTGGTCCAATTAGCTCCCTTATCTATGCTCACCCAAACACCCGTTTCAGACCCAGCAAATAGAAGATTGGGATTGATCAGATCCTCCCTGATCACTCTTACCACTTCATTAGCTGGAAAGCCCGAAGTGATCTTGGTCCAGGTCATTCCATAATCTTCAGTAGCAAATACCCAGGGCTGAAAATTGTCGCTTCTATGTCCGTCAAAACTCACATAGGCTCTTCCATCCTGGAAGTGAGAAGCCTCCAATCGGCTTACCCAAAGCTCCTCAGGCACCTCGGGCACATTCGAGCGTACATTGGTCCAGTCCTTTCCTCCATTTAGGGTATACTGGATATTTCCGTCATCTGTCCCCACCCAAATGATGTTCTCATTCATGGGAGAAAGAGAAATGTTGGTGATGCTACAGTGTGTCTCTGCTCCGGTATTATCTGGAGTAATTCCTCCACTTGCTCCCTGAATGCGTTTCTCCGGATGATTGGTAGTCAAGTCTGGACTGATGATTTCCCAGCTACTTCCCTTATCAACTGAGCGATATACATGGTTTCCACCCACGTATATGTGAGAAGGGTTATGAGGAGACATGACAAGAGGTGCAGACCAGTTAAAGCGAGAAGCAGAAATTTTATCCTCCTCATCCTGATCGAAGTAGTCCCAATAGTTGATGATATTAAATGGACTGGGGCTGATTCGCTTGATATGTCTATTCTCTGGATTATAGCGGAAATAACTTCCATTCTCCATGGAAGAATACATTTCTGTATAGTCAAAGGGGTTAGCCGCAGCATCCTGACCATCTCCCCAGTGCATCTTCCAGTTGCTATCATTTAGGATTCCCCTGGCTTCACGTGAGAATGAGGCAGTAGCATAAGAGCCATTGTCCTGCAAGCCTCCATACACATAGTAAGGATCCCGCATATCATAGTTGATGCGGTAATACTGTGCTATAGCAAGGTTATCTATGAGTCGGAAGTTCTTGCCATGGTCATGTGTGAGAGAAAAGCCTTTATCGGCCCCCATATAGTAACGGTCCTTATTGGTGGGATCTAGCCACATGGCATGGTAGTCTCCGTGAATCTCGTAATCAGGGCTTCCATTGGTGATGGTTTTTCCACCATCCATGGATAGCATGAAGGTGGTAGTCAATAGGTACACTCGCTGATCATCCAAGGGATTAATTCTGATCTGGCTGTAGTAGAAAGGGCGATTATTATAGGTATTTACATACTTCCAGGACTCTCCCCCATCTTCAGATCTGTATACACCACTTCCGGCTACAGAAAGGGTATCTGATCTTTCTGCTTCCACCAGGGCCATGAGAATCTCAGGATTGCTCTCATAAATAGCGAGTCCTATTCTCCCTGTAGGAGAAGGAAGGCCATTGGTGAGTTGCTTCCAGCTCTTTCCACCATCTGTAGACTTATAAATACCTCCTTTTTCTCCTCCAGACTGAAAGTGCCATGGCTGTCTAAGCCTATGGTAGAATGCCGCATAGAGAACATTAGGATTCTTGCTATCTCGAACCAGGTCGGTACAGCCTGTTTTGCCATCATCTGGTAAACCTCTCTTCAGTTTCTTCCAGCTCTTTCCTCCATTGGTAGTCTGAAAGAGTCCCCGCTCTCCGCTGTATCCCCAAAGGTGGCCTGTAGCACAAACGCATACATCATCTGTATTCTCAGGGTGAACTAGTACCCGAGAAATAGCATGTGTACTTTCCAGTCCTACATTCTCAAAGGATTCGCCTCCATCTGTGGATTTATACACTCCGTTTCCCCAGGAAACACT
>JBCDBC010000321.1:0-6069 GCA_039184535.1 Bacteroidota bacterium
CAAGATTTTTATCACCCTTATTTTTTCCTTTTTCATTTCATGTAGCAAACATACCTCAACCTTAGAAGAAGATACTGATTCTCAGGAACAGGCTGTTCTCTCCTTACCTGATGGATTTAACATGACAGTAGTAGCTGATTCTCTGGGAATGGCCAGACATATAGCCGTAAATACTAACGGTGATATATATGTAAAGCTTAAGAAGTTGAATGAGGATGGACACGGCATTTTACGACTGACTGATACAGATGGAGATGGAATAGCTGATACCCAATTGGGCTTTGGAGATTTTGTGGGCACTGGTATAGAAATTCAGGGTAATTTTTTATATGCCTCCAGTGATACTTCTGTACATCGTTTTTCCCTAGAAGAACCCCTCAGTCCTGATGCTAAGGCGGAAACCATAGTAACAGGATTTCCCAATGTAAGAACCCATGAGGCGAAGTCATTAGCATTAGATGAAGAGGGAAACTTATTCGTGAATGTGGGAGCACCGTCAAACACTTGCCAGGAAGAGGATAGAGCAAAGGGGAGCCCAGGTATGGATCCTTGCCCCCTGTTGGAAAGAAATGGTGGTATATGGAAGTTTGATGCCAATAAAATAGGTCAAACTCAAGTACAGGATGGTCATAGGTTTGCCACAGGTATTAGAAATGCCGTAGCACTTGACTGGAACCCCATTACCCAGAAACTATTTGCCGTCCAACATGGCCGAGATATGTTAAAGGACTATGGATTCTCTAATGAACAGAATGCTAAGTATCCAGCTGAAGAGCTGTTCCTTATCCAGGATGGGGATGATTATGGCTGGCCATATTGTTATTATAATCAGGATAAGAAGCAAAAGATCTTGAATCCAGAATATGGAGGAGATCATAAAATCATAGGGAGATGTGAAGGAATGGACCAGCCACTATACGGATTTCCGGGGCATTGGGCGCCAAATGATATTTTGTTCTATACAGGAGACCAATTCCCTGCAAGATATAAAGAGGGGGCATTCATTGCTTTCCATGGATCATGGAATCGAGCCCCATTGGAGCAGGCTGGATACTTTGTAGTTTTCCTCCCTTTTGATGGAGATAAACCTACTGGCGAACATGAAGTGTTCATGGATGGATTTGCAGGAGCAGAAAAAACACCCAGAAAAGCTACCCACAGACCTGTAGGTCTGGCACAAGGCCCAGATGGATCCTTGTTTATCTCAGACTCTAAGCAAGGAAAAATTTGGAAAGTGAGCTATGAAAAGGAAGAAGTAGCTCTACGTTAGGATACAATTATGCGTAATTGGGCAATCAATTTTATTACCAGCCTATTCCTACTAATTTGCTTATCATGTAGCCCAGGTACTGGTGAGAAAAATGAACAGACTAAGGGAGAAATTTCTGAACTAGAGATGGCAATGGGCAAAAAGGTGTATGAGGAAAATTGTCTGGTTTGTCATCAAGAGGATGGAGGAGGGGTACCTGGCTTAAACCCTCCTTTGATAGGCACAGAGTGGGTAGTCGGAGATAAGGAAAGGCTAATTAAGGTAGTGTTAAATGGCTTAAATGAGCCTATTACCATTGAGGGTGAGACCTATGCCAATGTCATGCCTGCCTTAAATTTTTTATCAGATCAAGAGATTGCTCTTGTTCTCACCTATATAAGGAATGATTTCGATAACCAAGCAGGGCCTGTAAATACCTCAGAAGTAGCTGACGTTAGAAGTACTCTCACTTCTCCCACTACCTCTGATAAGTAATCTTCTCCTTTCCATGGCATAGGATGATCCACTAAAATCTTCTCCCGAATATGCTAAAGTATTTTTAAGCTATTTCTCCCTAGCAGTTCTGAGATTTCCTGTTCGCATAAATCTAATAGGGTGAGATAAAGATCTATCAACGCTACTGCCTCTCTGGCTGGCTTCCTCTTCTCAGCAATACCTTGAGCAGATATAATCATAGGTACCCGGAGCATTTCTAAGTAACGTAATTGAAAGTGATAGAGAGTTCTCTCTTAAGGTTTAGTCCTTATCTATATTCGTTCAAACAGAAGTAACCTGAAATCCATCACTGATTTACCTGGCATATTCAAGGCTTTTAAGGACATAGTGGCTTTCCCTGCTTGCAGGTCTATATGACCGATATCTCCCACCTTCCAGTCTTTTACATATGACTCAATCCGTGGAGCCAAATCTTCATCCATTCCACGAAGAGGGGGATCATGTGCCTCGAAAATTTTTGCCTTTAGTTGGCTTTTCCCTACTGATAACTGAAAAGTAGATCCTTCATCACCTTGTGGGCAGGTGTAGTAAAGTTGTACACGAAAAGTTCCCGATTGGGGGACTTCTACTTCCCAACTAATACTGTCTGTTAAGCTGGTCCAGTTGGTAAAAAATGAACAGTTAGGCCAGCGGTTAGAACGCTGAATATTCCCGTGTGCTGTTCCATCTCTAGCAGGGATTTGTGTGAAAGTCATAGCTGGATGTCCGAGATAAAAGGGACGCTCATCCACCGGAGGAAGCTCCTCTGTTCTTTGTCTCAGGAAATCTTCAGCTACCTCTTGCATAGCTGCTTTGACTTCCGGCAATTCTTCACTCAGGTCTATATGCTGCCCCCGATCTTCTTCTATATCATACAATTCCCCCTCTCGGCTGAGCCTATACTTCTGGCTGCGAATACTGATTTGATCCTTCCAGTTGTTCAGGATGTAGCGGTCTTCCCAGTTTACTTTCTCAGTGTGTAGGGTTTTACTGATACTGATTCCATCCAGCGGTCTAGTAGTCTCATAGGGGATTCCACACATATCAGCCAAAGTAGGTAAGAGATCTGTTACAGAGGCCAGGCGCTCAATCTTCTTTCCTGCCTGGATTCCACTAGGCCATTTCATAACAAGAGGAGATCTCACGCCACCTTCATTGGTACTTCCTTTTCTTTCCTTCATCCCTCCATTCCATCTGTATCTCGCAGGTCCATTGTCACTAAAAAAAAGGATAATGGTATTCTCTTCTATTCCGAGCGCCTGTGAGGCAGCTATAATCCGACCTACATTTTCATCTATATTTTCCACCATAGCCAGCGCCGCTCTAGTCTCAACTACATTTTCTTCTTCAACCTGAGAACGCATAGCTATTTCCTTATTGTTAAACTTAGCCCAATTACGTTCAGGTGCCTGAAAAGGGGTGTGAGGAGTGTTAAAAGGAAGATATAGTAAGAATGGCTTATCCTTATTTTCTTCCATAAAAGAGATTCCATGATCAGTAAAATCATCTATGAGAAAGCCTTTTCCTTGAACTATTTCTCCATTATGTTCTAGCATAGGGGAGAAATAATGCCCCCAGTGGCCAGAGCAGAAACCATAAAAATCATCAAATCCCCGAGCGTTAGGATGGTAGGGATACTGCATACCATTGTGCCACTTTCCATATGCAGCAGTCGTATAGCCAGCAGCCTTAAATACGTCTGCCAAAGTAGTTTCATCCACATCCATTCGTTCTCCCCCCCCTCCGGTGCTATAGATCCCACTACGGAAACTATATCTACCCGTCAGCAATTCTGCTCTGGTAGGAGAACAAACTGGACTCACATAGAAATTTTCGAATGTTGCTCCTTCTCTCCCAATTCCATCAATATTTGGGGTGCTTAAGTTCGTATTACCATTCATGCTCAAATCTCCCCAGCCTTGATCATCAGTAAGGATAATAATGACATTTGGCTGGTTTACCTCTAAAGGTTTATGAGGGGTACATGAAAATCCCGAGGAAAACAGGAATAGTAAGATCGTATAATGGAAAAGATGCCTGTTTATCTCTAAAGTCCCTTGTCTAATACTTGCGAATATAAGTCTCATTCTTTCAGCAATAATGGTCTTTTGCATTGGTGAGTAGTTCCCTTCAGCTCAGCTTTCCTGGATTACCTCAATTTATCGGATGCATTCTGTATAGCTATATAGATTCTTACCAATTTTAATCCAAATAGTACATTAAAAAGCTTTTCAAATCGGGAGTGTGTATTCAGATACCTTTTAGCCTTTCTTTGGTGGACAAGCTAGCTAAAGCGTTGGCTAAGGGGGAATCTGTTTCTATGGCACTTAGCCATAATACCTTCCATTCTCAGATATCCTAACTAGGCCAATCCTCAGGTCTTCTTCATTACTACTTTAGCTCCAATTGCTCGATCTCCTGGGGACCCTTACCTCTAATGTCCTGGTATAGCTTGATCATTTGTTGTAAGATCTCAGGTTGACTTTCAGCAAGGTTTTGTTGCTGACTAATATCTTCTTTGAGATTGTATAGACCATAATCTGCTAAATTCCCCAACTCAATATTTACCTGAGTATTGATGACTGGACCTTCATAAGGAGGAATTAATACCCAGTCTCCCTTTCTAAAGGCGGTTCTACTCGTGGCTTCCAACACTAAATTTTCTCGGCCTTCCTGACTTTCCCCAAGGAGGACAGAAAGGAGATTCTCACTATCTGGTCCGCGAGTTTCACTTCCTACTAAACTTGCGAGGGAAGACATCAGGTCTATTTGAGAGACCAAAGCAGTAGAAGTGATTGAGGTCGTTTTTTCTTTCCAATACACCATAAAAGGAACCCTAGTACCAGCTTCAAACAGACTGTACTTTCCTCCTCTTAGAGGGCCAGCTGGCTTGTGATCTCCTAACTGTTCAACGGCTTGGTCGTAGTATCCATCATTGAGCACCGGCCCATTATCACTTGAGAAAATGATCAAGGTATTCTCAAGTAATCCCTCTTCTTTTAGCGTTTCTAACACCTGGCCAATACACCAATCTGCCTCTGCAATCACATCTCCTCTGGGTCCCATACCCGTTGCCCCTACAAATCTAGGATTGGGGGTACGTGGAACGTGGGGTTGTTGAAGCGCATAGTACAGGAAAAAAGGGCTCTCTTTGTGTTCCCTGATATAATGCTGGACTTTGACTAAAAAGGTGTCAGCCATATTTTCATCTACCCAACGGGCTGATGCTCCCCCCTTCATATAACCGATTCTTGGAATCCCATTAACAATGCTACTGTTATGCCCATGATGCCAATTCATCTTAAGCATTTCAGGATGATCTTTTCCAGTAGGTTCTCCAGGAAAATTTTTCTGATAATCAATCTCTATGGGATCTTCTGGATCTAAACCAACCACATTCCCGTCCTCAATATATACTGTTGGTACCCTGTCCTGAGTAGCAGCCATGATGTAAGAATAGTCAAATCCTACTTCAGCAGGTCCGGGACTAATAGGCTGATTCCAGTTTACATTTCCCGCTCCTAAGCCCAAGTGCCATTTCCCTATCACTGCGGTATGGTAACCTTTTCCTCTTAACATCCTGGGCAAGGTCATCTGGGAGGTATCTATTAGCAAGGGAGCTGTGCCAGGAAGTATTTTGGCTCTTTTATTACGCCAGGGATATTGCCCAGTCAAGAGTGCGTACCTACTGGGCGTACAAGTAGCCGAGCTAGCATACCCGTTTGTAAAGCGTACTCCCTCATTGGCGAGAAAGTCCATATTAGGCGTTTCTAATTCAGTTGCGCCATAGGCACTTACATCCCCATATCCCAGATCATCAGCATAAATGATCAGAATATTTGGCTGTTTATCCTGAGATGGTTTTTTCTCCTGATTATCATTAGTCTGGCAGGAAATGAGGAGAAAAGTCAGCGAGAACAAATGGAGTAACTTCATGATTAGAGGGGTTAAAGGGTTTTGCCCAGTAGGCTGAAGATGCAAAAATCAGGATAAGATATAAATGTCATGATCTGAACCAGGGAAAGTTAAGTTGGACTTGTTAGTTCTATTCTTTCCACCTTTCCAACCAGGAACACATATGCCATGAATCCTACCATCCCCAAAATACCTATAAACAAAAGAGCTGGCCTAAAGTCGCCTTCTTTAGCAAAGTAACCAATAGCTATAGGGACCAGGACTGCAGATAGCCCTCCCATAAAATTAAATACTCCACCAATAAGGCCAATAATCTGCCTTGGAGCTATTAAAGAAACAAATACCCAGGTGATAGAGGCCAGGCCATTTCCTAGAAAGGATAGAGACAGGAAAAAGATAATCCAAAACGG
>JBCDBC010000322.1:0-6062 GCA_039184535.1 Bacteroidota bacterium
ACAATGGATTATACATAATCCGCTAGCAATTACCCCTGCCAGATCAGCTCTTTGTTTAAATATACGTGCGATCATGTAAATCGGTGCTCTTATGTGGAGTTACAAATTAGAGTTGCAATATTAGACTTGTTGCAACACAATTGCAAAACGAAATTTACTTATCAAGGTTCTCTTTTCTGAATACTTTTAGCTCATTAAGCTCAATGAAGAAAAGAATAGCTGCATTAGATCTCGGGACCAACCTTTTCCACCTACTCATTGCGGAGATTAATTCTTCTGGGAAAGTTTCCTTTCTGCTGAAGGAAGATTTCATGGTCACAATTGGGGAAGGCGGTATGGCCCAAAAAGAAATCATTCCAGTAGCTTACAAACGAGGTCTGGACACTATGACCCATATTCAGAAGCTCGTTTCAGAATATGAGGTAGAGGAAGTAGTCGGCTGTGCCACCAGTGCCATTAGAGATGCAGGTAATGGTCAGCAATTTGTAGATGAAGTGGGGGCTCAGACTGGTATTCACATAGATATCATCCACGGTCATAGAGAAGCGGAACTCATTCACAAGGGAGTCCTTTGGGGGGCAGATATGGATAAAGACCAACCGGCTCTCCTCATTGATATAGGAGGTGGTAGTGTGGAACTCATTCTATCTAAAGGTGGAGAAATAATCTGGTTAGACAGCCTACAGTTAGGTGCAGCCAGGCTAGCAGAAAAGTTTCCCGTTCTAGACCCTATTCCATCTACTTACTTCAGTCCACTTAAAGCGCACATCAGGTCTGTCCTACAGTCATTGCCACAAATAGTCTTTGAGCATTTGCCTACTAACTGGATAGGTGTAAATGGTGCTTTTGATACCCTATCACACATGTTAATGGAGGATCAACATAAGGATGATGACTTTCCTCACAGATTTGAGTTCAGAATGAAAGAGTATGAGAAAGTAGCTAGTCAATTATATCAATCCACCATAAAAGAACGGACCCATTTTGCAGGGATGATTCCTGTGAGAATAGATAACATCGTTCTTGCCTGCGCTGTCATAGAAGTACTGGCAGAGATCCTTCCTCCTGAAACTATCCAGGTTTCTCAATATGCTTTACTAGAAGGGTTAATTTTTGAGCGGTTGATTGATTAGGTGCTACGCTAGTGATAAGGGTTGGAATGTTTCGTAAATTCATTCAAGATAGAAGCATGTAACCATTAATTGTATCGTCTTGAACCGCAGATCATTTCTACAGACCGCTATGTCTATTGGTGCCTCCACAGCGATGGGATCACTTCTGTCCTGCACTGTTTCCTTAAGTACCAAAAGGACAGACAAGAATTTTTTTAACGTTAGCGAAGAAAATGGTCATTGGTGGCTAATCTCTCCAGAGGGAAAACCATTCTTCTCAATAGGCATAAACCATATTGATCCAGCTAGCCTGCGGTATCCGGAGAACATTCATATCTGGCAAGAAAAGTATCAGGGAAGTACAACAAAATGGTTACAAGAATCCGTCTCCAAAAACCTGAAAGAGTGGGGCTTTAATACCGTCGGGTGGGAACAAGAAGTAACCGTAAGAAGATGGAGGCACTCACGCTCCTTCACCTTGGAAGAATACCAGGCCTTAAATATGCCCTACTGCCATATGCTCCCTTTTACGGAATCTCATCAGTGGGAACAGCATACCAGACACTTTGATTACCATAGTAAAGAATGGGAGGAGTGGTGTGATTATGTGGCAAGGTCCCACTGTGCTGAAATGAGTGAAGACACTAATTTAATCGGTTACTTTTATAGTGATTGTCCTACCTGGATACATGAAAGACCTATTAATCAATGGAGAGGGCCTATATTCGACCCTGAACTACTTACCACTGCTGCCGGCAGAGAAAAACTTTCTCAACTTGCTACCCGCTACTACCAAGTCACCCATGATGCCATCCGCCGGTATGATAAAAACCACTTAATACTAGGAGATCGGTACGAAGCAAATGAGCCGATCGCTATGGAGGTTGTAGAAGCCGCTCTCCCTTATGTAGATGTGCTTTCCTTTCAGGATTTCCGCGATCCGGTGAATCATCTCCAAGAGTGGCATCAAAAAACTGGCAAGCCTGTACTTCTGGCTGATGCAGCTAAGATTAAGTGGCGAACCGTTCCTGGAGAATTCACCCATAATAATGGACAGTGGTATGGAGAAACCCTTAGCCAATTAATCGAGAATCCAGGCTGTATAGGCTTCCACCTGTGTGGTGCCTATCAAAGAAACAAAGCTAGACGATACGGTCTGATAGATGAATTTGAAAATCCTGATGTAGAGAACGTTACCCTCATTCAAGAGGCTAACTTTTCTATCCAAAAGAGAATGAAGGAAATGATTTTTTAAGTGTATCCAGATAGGCTAATTCAATTCTATTGTTGCAGGTGCTAAGTCTCTTTTTACACTTCCCCAGCTAAGGAAATACTTCCTTCCTACAGTAATTCCATAGAGTAAGGCTCCAAACCCTATACTTACTGCTATTAGAAATACTACATTTAAAGGATTGGAGAGAAACGCTTTAGGGTCTGAAAAGATTAAATTTAACTCTCCAAAAGAACTTATTACAAAACATAGTAAGAGAAATAATTCAAGCTTTCCTCCGGCAGAAATAGATAGCTGATATTTCTCTCCTTCTTTCAGATTAACTGTATGGACAGGGCTACTCCACCAGTCAACTTTAGCTTGGACTGTATGTGTACCTGGTGACAAGTCAAATTCCCTTTTGGCATTCATAGCAACAGTACCCATATCCTCTCCATCAATCAAAATGGTGTAACCGCTTAATCCAGATGATATTTCTAGTTTTCTGTGAATGATGAGCTTAGCCATACCTTTTTTCTTTATCCTTAATATAGTGAATACTCAATACCTAATCACTCTTTTCTTTGAGAATAGTTATCTAAAGCTAGAGCTTTCCATTAAATATATCCTTTACTTCCTACCGTGGATATGTAGCCAAACACACCAAGACATAGCAAAAGTATAATCAACAATATGGTATCTCTAAGATTACTAAAAATTGCTTTGGCTGAGTAAATAGCCAGTTAAAATTATCCATCAGCATGATTGGGAGAACGCTCAGGAAGCTTACAAGTAACAGTCTACCTGCTCCATAAACCCTTGTGTGATATTCCTCATTTTCCTGCAGCTCCACGTGAAGAGGATTACTAGTAAACTTCCCTACTTTAGCTTCTATTGCATATTCGCCAGGGGCTAAGTCGAGAACCATCTCATTATGCTCCCTTAATTCTCCTTTTCCTCTCTATTCACAAAAATGGTATATAGCTTATCGTAGAAGTCAAAGTCTAGCTTCTTATGGATAGTAAGTATTGGCATATGAATTCTTTATCTACACTATTTATCACTCTAGAGAGGTTTATTTAACAGGATAAAATATATTCATCAGGCTCATTTAACATCCCATCTAGGAATGTTGATTCTCACATTAGTAAGGTGCTAGTTACTTAAGAAATACTTCCCATTTGAGGAAATTATTTCTACCGATAGTTATAAAATATACCAGATACCCCATAAGAAGAACTGTAGGAATAAACCAGACAACTGAGGAGGCAGTAGAAAAGAATTCAACTGGGGCAGAAACTAATTGTTTCCCAAATCCACTGAGAGAACCTATCAGGAGAAGGAGCATCATTATGCCAAAACCAGGCACAGGAGTAATCTTTAATTTCACTGTTTCTCCTTCTGTTAACACCAGATGGTGTTCCTTACTTCCGCACCAGTCTATACTGGCCTTTAGTTGGTATTCTCCAGTTGAGAGGTCGAATGATTTAGTAGTATTCATCCGAATGTCTCCAATATCTTCACCATCAATCAGGATGTCAAATGACCTAAGCATTGAGTTGAAGGCAAAGCCTCTATGTATTTCTAATTTAGCCATAGGCATATCATTTTTTCTCTCTACCAATTTTAATATAACAAATCCGAAATTTGTAATCACTTTTTCCGGAACTTTTTCCCGGGAGCTTGTGCGATAAGTCCTTTGAACTCCATGGATAGGAGTAAAGAATTTAACTGGGACATAGGGATTCCTGTTTGATGAGAAATGTGATCCACTACTGCATCTCCTTTGTGGAGGTAGTTCATGATCTTGGTCTCTTCCAGACTTAAGACCATTTCCAAGGCTAAATCCAATTGCTGATTTGCTTTGGGTTCCCACTGTATTTCTAAATCATCCAATACTTCCTGAGGATGGGTAATTAGTTTAGCTACCTGATTTTTGATGAGCTTATTACAGCCTACAGAGTAAGTATCTCCTATCCTTCCAGGTACCGCATAGACTTCCCGATTCTGCTCGAAGGCTTGATGGGCGGTTATCAATGCTCCCCCTCTTTCAGCCGCTTCTATCACTATCACAGCTTTACAAATTCCAGAGACAATCCGGTTTCTGGCAGGGAAGTGTCTGGGATCTGGTTTGATGCCTAGCGGATACTCTGTTAGCAAGCCTCCTCTCTCTTGCATAGCAAAGGCATGTCTGGCATGGGTGGCTGGATAAATACTATCTAGTCCATGCCCCAAGACTGCTGTGGTCATCCCTTCCATTTCCATGGCCGTTTTGTGGGCAGTTATGTCTATCCCATATGCCAAACCACTCATTACATTAATACCGTGGCTCACAAAGAATTCTGCAAACTCCCTGGTAATGTCTCTTCCCTGATCAGTAGGCTTGCGAGTACCTACAATGGCAATATTGGGCTGCGCATTCAGCTTAACGTTTCCCTTCTGATACAGGATCAGAGGTGCATCAAAAATGTAGGTTAGCTCTCTTGGGTAAGTCGGATGATCATAGGGGATGATCTGTATCCCTAACTTTTCACACCTGCTTATTTCTTCTTCCGCTTTGGTCAAGGTTTCCTGTTCTAAAATAGCTTCAGCTATGGTTTCTCCTATGCCAGGTACTTTCAAGAGTTTTCCTTTAGGAGTAGCAAATACAGATTCTGCTGTACCCCCGCAATAGGAGATCAGGCTACGTCCACTTACAGGTCCAAGTTTTGGGATGAATGAAAGGGCTAAGAGAAAAGGTAGATCATTCATTTCCTTAGCTAGAAAAAATAGCCGCTTAGGCTAAGCGGCTACATCCTCAAAGTAATGTACTAATGACAAAAACACAAAAAACAGAAAAAATCTTCAGGAGGAGCTGAGCCCAGGATTAGGCTTCAGCTTCCTTCTTTTCTTTTTTGGCTTTCCCGTTGGAAGAAGGTTTTACCTCTTCTTCTATGATTCCTTTCTCTATCAGAACCTTGGTTTCTACTTCCTGCATAAGCTCTGGATTATCTCTTAGGATATTCTTCACAGTGTCTCTACCCTGTCCCAGTTTGCTACCTCCATAACTAAACCAGGAACCAGCCTTCTTAATGATATCCAGTTCCACAGCCAAGTCAAGCACTTCACCTGCATGAGAGATTCCTTCTCCAAACATAATGTCGAACTCTGCTATTCGGAAAGGAGGCGAAACCTTGTTCTTCACCACTTTCACTCTCACTCTGTTTCCTATGCTCTCCGTTCCTTCCTTAATCTGGCTGGAACGACGAATATCCAATCTTACTGAAGAATAGAACTTCAGGGCATTACCACCTGTAGTGGTTTCAGGATTTCCGAACATCACCCCAATCTTCTCACGAAGCTGGTTAATGAAAATACAGATACAGTTGGTCTTGGCGATGGCAGCCGTCAGCTTACGCAATGCCTGAGACATTAGTCTCGCCTGTAGCCCCATTTTGGAGTCCCCCATTTCCCCTTCTATCTCCGCCTTAGGTGTCAAGGCAGCTACAGAGTCCACTACCACTACATCTATGGCATTAGAACGAATCATGTATTCTGCAATCTCCAACGCCTGCTCACCATAGTCAGGCTGAGAAACGTAAAGGTTCTCTGTATCTATTCCGAGCTTCTCTGCATATACTCTATCAAAAGCATGTTCTGCGTCTATGAAGGCTGCCAGGCCACCAGCTTTTTGTGCTTGTGCGATCACGTGCATGGCGAGGGTGGTTTTACCGGAAGATTCAGGTCCGTAAATCTCTATG
>JBCDBC010000323.1:0-6047 GCA_039184535.1 Bacteroidota bacterium
CTTGGACTCTCCACAGGCTTGGCAGTTTGCTTAATCATATACCTCTTTGTCTCCTACCAGAAGAGTTACGACACCCATCACGCTAAAGCTGATCAGATTTTCAGGGTGGTACAGGATCAGTTGCAGTCTGGAGAATGGTATGCAGTAGCGAGAACGCCTGCCCCTATGGCCCCTCATATACTGGAAAATTATCCGGATGCTGAAAATGCAAGTAGAACTGCCTTCAGGGCAAATATGCTCTTGAGTGCAGGCGAGACACATAGAGACGGATTTCAAGGCGTATTTGCGGATCCCGCCTTTATGGAAATGTTTGATCACCAAATTCTTCAAGGTGATGCTAAGCAGGCCTTAAGTGATCCTTATTCCATCATCCTTACGGAAAGTCTCCGCAAGAACCTCTTTGAAGAGACAGAAGAGGTCTTAGGAAAAACTATTCTATTGAATCAGGAGACTCCTCTAATCGTAAAGGCCGTGATAGCCGATATCCCCCGAGAATCCCATATCCCTTATGATTACATCATCCCTTTCTCCCTTTTTGAGGCCTTCGGAATGAACCTATCTAACTGGAACGCTAATGCCTATTACACCTATGTGCAGTTGAGGGAAGGTACTGACGTCTCCGCTATTGACAGAGGGCTTACACGTTACATTCAGGAAGACCGCGGACAGGATGATCAGCGCTTTTACCTACAACCCTTAACAGACATATTTCTCAAGTCAGATTTTGCCTTTAATACGGACTTTGGACCTAGGGGTAAAGAACAGACCATCTACTTTTTCTCACTGATAGCTTTCATCATTCTGTTAATAGCATGTATAAATTTCACCAATCTTTCCACTGCCAAAGCCTTAAAAAGAACTCGTGAAATAGGATTAAGAAAAGTAGTAGGAGCTGGCAGAAATCAGCTTATCAGTCAGTTCCTGGGAGAATCTCTATTGACGGTTAGCATTTCCTTCATTCTCGCCATTTTCATCAGTCAACAAGCACTCCCATTTTTCCATACACTTACCGGGCTGGAGATTTATACAGATTGGAGCAATCCCTCATTATACATTGGAATGGGAGGTATTTTCCTCTTAACCATGCTCTTGGCAGGGAGCTATCCTGCTTTCATCCTCTCCTCTTATAAACCCGTGGAAGCCCTCAGTCAAAAAATCTTCGGGAAAGATAAAGGGAGTGGCGTAAGAAAAGTCCTGGTCTCAGGCCAGTTCATCGCAGCCGTGGCCCTTACTGGAATTACCATCATTATCCAGCAACAGCTAAACTTCATTAAGAATAGAGATCTGGGAATAGATAAAGAACAGCTTGTCTATGTAGAGCTGAAGGGAACACTCCTGGAGAATTATCCACTAGTAAGAGAAGCCCTCACAAGCCATCCTGAGATAGCTTCCGTATCAGGGACCAACTATTATAGTATGCCCTTTAATTGGGTGGGGAGTTCTACCTTGAGAAAATGGGACGGACAGCAAGGAGATGATAAGTTTAACATTTCTCAGTTCGCTGCAGATTATGATTTCCTTAAAACTTTCCAAATTCCCCTTGTGGAAGGAAGAGATTTCTCGCCTTCTTTTGCTACAGACAGCACTAACTTTGTCTTGAATAAAGCCGCCGTAGCCAGAATGAACTTATCAAACCCTGTAGGCTCTACCTACTATGCCCCTTCCGGTAAATCGGGGACCATCATAGGGATCATAGATGATTTCCACTTCAATAGCCTGTATGAAGAAATTCAACCCGTAGCCATAGAACTTGCCCCTGAGCGTGTTTCCTATCTGTTACTAAGAATCCCCAGTATTTCTTTAGAAGCAGGGCTTGCCCAACTGACCCAGACGCTGGATTCATTTGAGCCTAAATACTCATGGTCCTATGAATTTCTAAAAGATGATTTCCAGACAGTCCATCAGGAAGAAAACCTGGCAGGGAGTATGTACTCCACCTTTACCTTCATAGCCATCATCCTTTCCTGCTTAGGCTTATTAGGATTAGCCATATTCTCCACTGAACATAGATCTAAAGAGATAAGCATCCGAAAAGTGTTAGGTGCTTCTGTCCAACAAATCACTCAGCTTTTTCTTTCACATTATCTCAAGCTGATAGGAATAGCTTCTCTTATAGCCATTCCGGTTTTCTGGTGGCTCATGGACAACTGGCTTTCCAAATTTGCTTACCGCATAGACCTGGAATTATGGCATGGACTTACCCCGGGATTTCTTATCCTATTGATAGCGGTATGCACCATTGGTATCCATACTTACAGAAAGGCCATGGAAAATCCTGCAAGTGCTTTAAGGGGGGATTAATTCACATTTATCCGGGAGATTTTCCGCTTATTGGGGTGAAGCCATTTACTTCTCTCGGATAATCTCCTAACTTGTGGCATGGACTTAACTACTACACCTAAAGCACAGGAATTACATAGCCGTGCTAAGAGATTTATACGTGAAGAACTCCTCCCTATAGAAGAGGAAATCCTGCACCAAGGACACGAAACCAGAGGAGATTGGACCCAGTGGCAAATAGACCCCAGGATAGACCTCCTAAAAGAAAAAGCCAGAAGTCAGGGACTTTGGAATATGTTTCTTCCCGGTCATCCGGAAGGGCTCTCCAACCTGGATTATGCGCCCATCGCAGAAGTAACAGGATATTCCATCCTGGCACCCGAACTGTTCAACTGTAATGCACCCGATACCGGGAATATGGAGGTTCTTTGGAAGTACGGTTCTGAAGAACAAAAGGAGCAGTGGCTTACTCAACTCCTGGATGGAAAAATCAGATCTGCCTTCTGTATGACAGAACCTGCAGTAGCTTCCTCTGATGCTACTAATATGGAGGCTACCATTACAGATAAAGGAGACCACATAGTCCTGAACGGAAGAAAGTGGTGGAGTTCCGGCATAGGCCACCCTAACTGTAAGGTACTCATCTTTATGGGGCTTTCTGATGCAGAAGGAGAAAGACATAAGCAGCACTCCATGGCGCTGGTTCCTTTGGACACACCCGGCGTAAAAATAGAGAGAATGCTTCCCGTTTTTAATGCCTTTGATGCACCTTTCGGGCATGGAGAGGTAAGCTTTAACAATGTAGAGCTGCCTAAGTCTACCATCATTGCCGGTATGGGAAGAGGATTTGAGATAGCCCAGGGAAGATTAGGCCCTGGGAGAATTCACCACTGTATGCGTCTGATAGGAGCAGCAGAACGTGCCCTGGAATTAATGATCAAGCGCGGATCAGAAAGAGTAGCTTTCGGGAGCCCACTCTTAAAGCTGGGCGGAAATGTAGATATCATTGCTAACTCTCGTATGGACCTGGACATGACCAGACTTCTCCTCATGAAGACAGCATGGCTACTTGACAATAAAGGCGTAAAAGCGGCTCTCTCAGAGGTAGCCCAAATTAAGGTGGTAGCCCCTAATGTAGCCTGTAGAGTGATAGACGCCGCTATGCAGATGCACGGCGGAAAAGGCTTAAGTAATGATACGGTACTTCCGGCCCTGTACGCATATGCACGTGTGCTGAGATTAGCGGATGGACCGGATGAAGTTCACAGAAGAACCGTAGCCAGAATAGAACTCAAGAAATACCGCTAATCCATGGATGAGAAAATCTTAGATAGAGCGGGTAAAGTTCGTTCAGGAGAAGAGATAGATCCCGTGGTATTGGCGGATTACCTTTCGAATCACATACTTGACTTGAAAGGGATTCCAACCATCAAGCAGTTTAAAGGAGGGGCTTCCAACCTCACCTACAGACTGGATTTTGATAACACCTCCTTGATCCTTCGCAGGCCTCCTTTAGGGACTAAGGCCAAATCTGCCCATAATATGGGGCGGGAGTTTGACATCATGAAGAAACTCAAGCCTCACTATCCATCAGTACCTGTCACACATGTGTACTGTGAGGACGAAAGCCTAATAGGGACAGACTTTTATGTGATGGAGCGCATAGTAGGGATGATTCCCCGACAAAACTTACCTGAAAGCCTGAACTTTACCGCTGATCAGGTAAGAGAGTTATGTGAGAATTCTCTGGATAAATGGGTAGAGCTTCACAAAATCGACTATAAAAAGGCCGGATTTGAAGATTACTATAGAGGAGAAGGCTATGTAGCCCGACAGGTGCTAGGCTGGAATAAAAGATACAGAAAGGCACGTACACCGGATGTCCCAGAATGTGAGACCGTGATGGCGTGGCTTGAAAAAAGAATGCCGGAAGATCTGGAGCCCTGCATCATCCATAATGACTACCGCTTTGACAATATGGTCTATGACCCGGATGAGCCTACCAAAGTCATAGGGGTATTGGACTGGGAGATGTGTACCGTAGGAGATCCCTTGATGGATGTGGGTAGTAGTCTGGCTTACTGGATAGAAGCCAAGGACCCTTTCTGCCTGAGAATGTTCCGTAGGCAGCCTACCCATATGGAAGGCATGATGAGCAGGGATGAAATGGTAGCCTATTACCTGGAGAAAATGGGGATGGAAGGAAGAGACATGCGCTTCTACTATGTCTTCGGTCTTTTCAGACTAGCCGCCATCATCCAGCAGATTTACTACCGCTACTATCACAAGCAAACCAAAACCAAGGCCTTTGCAGTCATGGGAGCAGCGGTACACATGATGAACACCTACTGTGAGAAACTCATTAAAAGTAAGTCTGATAAACTAAGTGATTATCCCCTCAGTTTATGGGATAACCTCAATTTCAGCAGCAGGACACTGATCAAGAAATTTACCGCATAAGATTCATGGCGCGGGGTTTAAACCCCACGCTATAGTTCATAACATAATCACCCACCGTTAAAACGGTGGGCTCATAAAAAAACATTAACCCAGCATTTCAATGGTGGGAACAACGACACTAACAGAACACTATGAAAATTAAACCTCGCTTTGATCTCGACGGAAAGGTAGCCATCATCACAGGTGCTTCTAAAGGGATAGGAGAAGCCATGGCTCACGGAATGGCAGAATTCGGTGCGAAAGTCATCGTAAGCTCACGTAAGCAGGAAGCAGTAGATGCCGTAGCAGAAAACATCAAAGCTAATGGAGGCGAGGCTACGGGCATAGCTTGTCACGTAGGAGATGAAGAGCAGAGAAAAGCTCTTGTAGATAAAGCTATCCTCACCTACGGACGTGTAGACATTCTGGTAAACAACGCCGCTACTAACCCTTACTTTGGGCCGGTAGAAAAACTGGATCCTGCCGCTTACCAGAAAACCCTGGACATCAACCTGAATGCAGCCATCTACCTCAGCAACCTGGTCTTCCCACACATGAAGGAGCAGGGAGGAGGAAGCATCATCCACATCAGTTCTATAGAAGGAATTCATGCTTCCGCTTTATTCTCCGCTTACAACCTGAGTAAAGCGGCCGTCATCATGCTGGCCAAGAATCAGGCAGCAGAGTGGGGAAAGCACAACATACGCGTAAATTCTATCTGTCCGGGTCTGGTAAAAACCAAGCTCAGCCAAATGCTATGGAGCAATGAAAGCCTCCTCAAATCAGTAGCCACCAAAATCCCTATGGGTCGCATGGCGCAGCCTGAAGAAATGGCCGGACTAGCCGTATTCTTGGCTTCGGATGCCGCTTCCTACTGCACAGGAGGCACCTTCGTAAATGATGGTGGGATTTTGAATGGGCCTTTGTTTGGGTAGATAACTCAATATCTGAGCAAGACATATAGTAGGGGCGGAATATTTTCCGCCCTAGCCATTTGGGGCTACCAGATACAGCTAGAAAGATGGTCTGATTTATATATCATAGTAGCAAACCCACCTCTTCCTCCTCCCAAGAGGAGATTCTACCCGCAAAAGCCCCTATAAGCATCTTTCATTTTCTGCAATAGCAGTTCAATCCTATATTTGTGTTCTACAAATACATTAGATGCAAAACCTCATTCGCTTAACTGTAGATGCTGTTGTTTTCGGATATGATGCCGGGAAGATATCTGTGCTGCTGGTTAAGCGTAAGTATAAGCCTTTCCAGGACGCCTGGGCCATTCCAGGTGGGTTCGTGTCAGAAGATGAAAACCTGGAGGAAGCTGTAAC
>JBCDBC010000324.1:0-6042 GCA_039184535.1 Bacteroidota bacterium
CAGGCCATAGCAGATCCTGTGAGAAGAGACATCATTGATATGTTGGCAAAAGAAAGCCTAACGGTGAATGCCATAGCAGAACAGTTTGACATTAGCAGACCTGCCGTTTCTAAGCATATTAAGATTCTCAAGGAATGTGGACTACTTAAGACTATCCCCAGAGGACGGGAGAGAGTATGTGTGATCATCCCGGAAGAACTCAGTATGGTGTCAGACTGGGTGAATCAGCACAAAAGGCTATGGGAACAAAAACTGGATTCTTTAGAAGCATACCTAAAACAAATACAATCTCAACAATCAGAAAAGGATGAATCACTTAGCTGAAGCAAAAGACAGAACGCTCACCATTGAAAGGACCTTTGATGCACCCCTAAAGCTTGTGTGGGCAGCATGGTCTGATCCTGCTCACATTGCCAAATGGTGGGGACCCAATGGCATGCAGACAGTGGTGGAGGTCCATGACTTCAGGGTGGGAGGCAACTGGAAATATTCCATGCAAATGCCCAATGGCGGTTTGTTTATAGCCGAAGGAGTGTATGTTGAAATCATAGAGCATGAGAAAATAGTTACTTCGGCAGAATTCAAACCCATGACAGAAGGAGTAGAGATGCACATGATCTTTAAAGAGGTGGAAGGAAAAACTCACTTTAGTTTCCACGTTGTCCATCCTACGGAGGCTTACGCCAAGCAACAGGAAGATATGGGCTTCTTCAACGGATGGGGATCTACCTTTGAAAGGCTGGCCGGATATCTCCAAAACGCTTAAGTTACTGATTAGTAGATGAGTGTCCACTAATCTTCTGCATATGAATATGCTCCTCTGACGTGAGAAAGTTACTTTAGGGAACAATCATGAACCTTCAACGCCTTTCTCATGTCAGAAAGAAATAAAACCGCTAGAATAGCCGGAATTTGGTACCTCATAATTGTAGTTACGGGTATCCTAAATCTTGTGTATATCCCCTCACTTCTTATAGATAAAAGTGATCCAGCGGGAACGCTTGCCACCCTACAGGAATCTGAATTCCTCTTTCGCATAGGTATTGTGTGTGGACTCATCTGTTACCTGGCTTTCATAGGATTGGCTTTTTCCCTGTACAAACTTCTACATCAAGTTCACCTGCTGGCAGCTCAGCTTATGATGGTATTTGTGATGTTGAGTATTCCCATTTCTTTTGTGAATATTCTGAACAAGTTTGAAGTATTAAATTTAATTAGCCACAGGGTGTATGTAGCTGAACTCAGTCAGGCAGAGCTACAGTTCCAGGTTATGCATGCCTTACAGGCTTTTTCTAACGGTATCAATATTTCCCAAATTTTCTGGGGACTATGGCTGTTTCCGTTTGGGTACCTAGTGTATCAATCAGGTTTCCTCCCCAAGTTCTTTGGGGTTCTCCTGATGTTGGGCTGCGTGGGATATCTGATTACCTTCTTTGGGGGATTTCTGTATAAGGGATTCTATGATACCGTATTTTCAGAAATTGTGGGGATCCCCGCCTCCGTAGGAGAAATTGGTATTTGCCTGTGGCTCCTCATTATGGGGACAAATAAACTCCCCTTCAGGCGGACAAGTCAGTCCTTTTCCTGATATTAGGGAGAATAGGATGATCAAGTAGGTATACCCGACAAGGTCGTTGAGGCTCTCGAAACGACAAAGGTAAATGGAACGATAAATCCCTTCGAGAACCTCAGGGACCTTCTGCGGCAGAGTGTTTTTGATGATTAGCTAAAGAACTCAATCATTCTCCTATGGAAAAGCTAATAGAACCCTGGCTGAAAGCAGGATATGACATATTCTCAAAGGAAGGTCCTAACGGACTGAAAGTAGAACGTCTGGCCAGAATCGTGGGGAAAAGCAAATCTTCCTTTTACCATCATTTTGCTGACCTGGAAATTTACAACTCCTTTCTCCTGGAGTATCATATGAATCAGGTGGACATCCTCTTTGAGAAAGAAAAAGCCTGTCTGAAGGTAGTGCCAGATCTACTGGAAATATTGGTGGAGCACAAACGGGACCTGCTATTTAACCGTCAGTTGCGCGTACATAGAAGTGTACCTGCTTTTCAGAAATGCTATGAAAAAGCCAATCAGCTTTCCGTAGAATCCATAGTAGGCATTTGGGCTGAAGCCTTAGGCCTGGAACACGAATCTTACCTGGCGCAAATGGTGCTTATGCTGACCATGGAAAACTTTTACCTGCAGATTACAGAAGAAACCCTCACCTATGAATGGCTAGAGAATTACATCTTCCAACTACAGTCTATGGTACAGGCTTTCAAGAAAGGACAAGTTAGCCTGCCTTAGCTTAAGGCCCCTAATGAAAAAATGTGGGTATATTAGACCTATCAACCCACACAACACCAAAGAATGAAATTACTCAAATGGATAGGAGGCATACTGGCTGTTCTACTTATCACAGGATTCTTTTTGTCTGAAGGAGACCTGACTTTTGAAGAGGCCAAAGCCATCCTGGCTGATGAGCAATCCCAATTTGTAGAAATAGACGGCATACAAGTTCACTACAAAAGAGAAGGAATCGGCTTCCCCATAGTTTTGGTCCACGGAACTGGTGCTATCCTCCAAACCTGGGATGGATGGACAGAATCCCTGACAGCCAATGGCTATGAGGTGATCAGAATGGATGTACAATCTTTTGGACTGACCGGTCCTCCAAATGATGGGGACTACAGCATGGAAGGCTATGTAGATTTCCTGGAAAAGTTCATAGATAAAATGGCCGTGGATAGCTTCCATCTGGCAGGAAACTCCCTCGGAGGACAGATAGCCTGGGAGTACGCAGTGAAACATCAGGAGAAAATTGGGAAACTCATCTTATCCGCACCTACAGGATTTTCACTGGCTGACAGCAAAGGCTCTCTTTTATTTACCCTGAGTAAGCAAAAGAACATGGCCATGTTGATGAAAAACGTGGGTACCAGCTTCATGGTCAGAAATACCTTGAATGACGTCTACTTCGATCAGGAAAAGCTTACAGAGGATATGTATGAAAAGTACTATGCCGCTAGTAGAAGAGCGGGAAATAGAGATGCTTTTATTTACCGTTTAAATGAAGAAAGAGTAGGGAACGTAGAAGCGTTAACTACCCTCATGGTCCCCACACTGCTGATTTGGGGAGATCAGGATGTACTTGTGTCTCATACTCTGGCAGAAGAATTTCTGGCCCGGATTCCGGATGCCTCTCTTATCCTTTATGAAAACATGGGCCATATCCCTATGGAAGAAATACCAGAAAAAACAGTAGAAGACGTACTTAACTTTCTGAGTTCTCCAGAAGAAGAGGAAGAGTCTCTGGCGGAAGAGGAAACACCATAAATATCACCCCGGTGGGATACTTACGAATGGTATTTGCGTCAGCCGGAGTCTTTTAAGAAGGAGAAATTCCGGCTGGCTCTTCATCCCGTGCCCTGTAGACACACCTGAATGATATCTTTTTGTTTTCTGGAGATCGAACTAGATTAAATGAGTCCACATACATAAGCACACATCGCCATGGAAACCACTTACAAAAATCTGGGATATGTTTTTCTCCTGTTTATCCCGCTGACATTTATCGCCTTTTATAAAACGTATTTCGGCCTGTTCCCTACCTTTCAGGAAGGTATTACCAGTCTTACACATGTGCACGCTTTGGTAGCCTCCATTTGGATTGGGATGCTCATTGCACAGCCCATTCTGATCAAGAATAAGCAGTTTGTCTGGCACAAAAGAATCGGGAAATGGTCTTACCTCATTTTCCCTTTACTCATCCTAACTTTCATCAGTCAGATGGGAAAAGGATATTCATTACATGGTTTTAAGGGAATTTTCTTTCCGCTGGCTGACAGCATTCTACTGGTCACCTGTTATACCCTGGCCGTCCTGAATAAGAAAAGGACGCCTAAGCACATGCGCTTTATGATAGGAGCTGCCATAGTTTTCCTGGGACCGACTATAGGAAGAATTGGTCCTATTCTGCTGGGACTTTCTGTAGGTCTTACCCAAAACCTTCAATACACCATTATCTATCTTATCCTCCTGGGATTAGTCATGCTAGACAAAAAAAAGAATAGAGATTTCAAGCCCTACCTATTCATTGGTGGGATGTGGCTACTTCATCAAATAGCCTTCAATCTACTGTTCTTTGCCTTCTGAGAGTTAAAAAAACAGTTCTTATCACCCGGGTGGGTTAGGTGCGGATGGACTCAGAGTCAGCTGGGGTCTCTTTAGAGGTAGAGATTCCGGCTGACCCTTCAGTCCATCCCCTACAGCCGTACCGGAATGATATCTATTTATTCCTTGGCGCCTTAGCGACTTTGCGTGAGAATGATTCGTGCGAAGCGGCTAAGTTTTCGTAGAGTTCTCAACTCTGTACAGGAATTAGTAATTTATAGTCTGTAACTCAAAATCACCGTCAACTTATGAGAACTATTACATTCATCTTGATATGCTGTCTGGGGTTCTTTTCCACTCTTCAGGCACAGCTTAGTCAAGCAGAAACTAATGCTCTTGCAGAACTGGATGCCAAGTCAGATGCCTACTTTGGGATAGCCAAACAGATCTGGGACTTGGCTGAGGTAGGCTATCAGGAATACAAAAGCTCGGAACTTCTCCAGGAGACCTTGAGAAAGGAAGGCTTTACCATAGAAGCCGGAGTAGCCGAGATCCCTACTGCCTTTACAGCCAGCTTTGGAGAAGGGTCGCCTGTCATAGGGATATTGGGAGAATATGATGCTCTGCCCGGAATCACACAGACTAATTCTCCTTCACGTGAGAAACGTACAGACGTAAACGCTGGTCATGCCTGTGGTCACCACCTCTTTGGGACAGCTTCTTCTGCTGCCGCCATAGCCTTGAAAAACTGGATGGAAGCGGAGGACATTCAGGGAACCGTGAGGTTCTATGGAACACCTGCAGAAGAAGGAGGCGCCGGGAAAGTGTATATGGTACGTGAAGGCCTTTTTGATGATGTAGACGCAGTAGTCCACTGGCACCCTGGCAATAGTAATGGCGCCAATGCTGCTTCCTCTCTTGCCAATAAATCTGCCAAATTCCGTTTCTATGGCATGTCTGCTCACGCAGCTTCCGCTCCCTGGAATGGACGTTCATCTTTAGATGGCGTAGAAGCCATGAACTATATGGTGAACCTATTGAGGGAACACGTAACCATGGAATCCAGAATCCACTATGTGATCACAGAAGGAGGTTCAGCTCCTAACGTCATACCTGACTTTGCAGAGGTATTCTACTATGTGCGCCACCCTGAAATGAAGCTGGCAGCCAGCAACTTTGAGCGGGTGGTAAAGTGTGCAGAGGCTGCTGCCCTGGGTACGGGTACACGTATGGAATATGAAGTCATTCACGGAATCTACAATGTGCTCCCAAATGTCACCCTCTCCAAAATCATGCATGATAAGCTGACGCAGGTAGGGGGCGTGGAGTATACGGAGGAAGAGACTGAGTTTGCTAAGGAGATCGTTAATTCCTTTCCATATGCCGAGATGGTCAACCTGGAAGATGCTGCCAAGGTTGCCCCCTTCCAGGTAATTCTGAAAGGAAGAGGGGGCTCTACGGATGTAGGAGATGTGAGTTGGGTAGTTCCTACGGCAGGCTTACGTGCTGCTACCTGGGTTCCGGGTACTTCTGCCCATAGCTGGCAAGCCATAGCGGCAGGGGGTATGAGCATAGGACAGAAAGGGATGACGGTAGCTGCCAAGACCATGACCCTTACGGCCATGCAGCTTATGCAGAGTCCGGAAACCCTCCAACAAGCCAGGGAAGAACTACTCAAAAGACGCGGCGCTGACTTCGCCTACAAACCACTTTTAGGAGACAGAAAGCCGGCATTGGATTACAGAAAGTAATTCTTACTCACAGATTAATAATTGGGGCTCCTTTTGGGAGCCTCTTTTTTTATACACAACTCACTCATAACCAATATTTTGTCATTTCGGAGAGCTATTTCAGTCTACAATAAGGTTATTCCATTAGGAACATTTATTCCATAAAAAATCGTAACCTTTATTCTATAGGTATTTGGTTTTC
>JBCDBC010000325.1:0-6022 GCA_039184535.1 Bacteroidota bacterium
CCGTAATGATGAGATTATACTCGAGCATCCCCTAGATGCGACTAAACTCATAGACAGCTACACTAAGGAGGCAGTTTCCTTCATTGGAGAACAAAGAGAGAACCCCTTCTTCCTATGTCTGGCACATTCGTTTCCTCACTCTCCTTTATATGAGGTAGCCAGTATAGAAAAATCACAGGGAGGTACCTATGGAGACATCATGCAGGAAATAGATAGAAGTGTGAAAAAGGTATGGGAAGCTGTTATGGCTGCAAATGCTCAAAATAATACTGTGATCATTATCACCTCAGATAATGGCCCTGATATACAAGGAAGCACGGGAGGTCTAAGAGGAAGAAAGCATGAAGTTTTTGAAGGAGGGGTAAGAGTACCCTTTATTATGTGGGCGCCTCGTTTAAGAACGGATAAACATCGCATTGATGAACCAGTTGCCTCCATTGACCTTTTCCCTACTATTATGGGTATGGTAGGTATAGCTAACCCTTCTGATAGGATCATAGATGGGAAAAATCTCATGTCCCTGATCACAGATCCCCAGACTACCTCTCTTGGGAAAAGAAATATCTTTTTTTTCTGGCAGGAGGAGCCTTTGGCCTTGAGAAATGGCGCATATAAATATCACATCCCTCACAGGACCGGGAGGATTACCCGTGAGTATGCTATACTGGAAGGAAGTAAGGAAGGACCTTTCCTGTTTAATATTTCAACTGATTCAGAAGAAGCTTACAACCTGGTAGATGTTGAGACCATTAAGGGAGAGGAAATGAAGAAGCAAATAGAAGACTTTAAACAGACACTGGTTTCTGAAGCCAGGGGATGGCTTCAGTAATCTAATGATATCAGTATTTCTCATAAAAAGTACCCGGGATATGAGGAAGGATAGGCTATTTCCTCCTACCCTGGGCCTAATTTTTAGGGGGTAATTCTTTTCAGGCTGTATCTGACCTAATTATCCCTTTCCTTCCTTTGAAACTCTAGGCCTTTGTACTAATTTATGCCGAATTTTAGGTAGTCGGTATTTATGGCGCCAACTATACAGGCAATTTACACTTATGACTTTTGACGTTACTGCTTTAGGTTCAGACACTCAGTTAGTTGCACCCATCCTGGTCCTCCTGTTTTCTGGACTTGTCCTTATGCTGCTTGATGCATTCCGTCAGTATAAAGCACTGCCATGGGTAGCTACTGTAGGAGTAGTGATTGCCGCAGCTATTTCCTTTCAGCAAATCCACCTTGGGAATCTGACTGCATTTAGCGGAATGATGAAAGTGGGAGGCATAGCTGCTATGGTTCAGATGTTTCTTTCAGTAACAGCACTAGGTACGCTATTCTTCATTCAGGACTACCTTGCCAGAAAAGAACTACCTCTTTATGACGTGTATGCCCTGATCGTCTTTGCCTTAATAGGAATGATTCTCTTTGCCAATGCAAATGACCTCATCATGACTTTCATAGGCCTTGAGACCATGTCCATCTGTCTTTACATTTTTGCTGCCTTCTTTAAGAGAGATGTAAAGTCAAACGAGTCAGGCTTGAAATATTTTCTACTAGGGGCTTTTGCCTCAGCCTTTCTTCTATTTGGGATTTCACTCATTTACGGCATAAGTGGGACTACTAACTTCCAGCGTCTTTCAGAAAGCATTTATTTGTTTCAGGAGAATGAACTCCTTTTCCTCACTGGGGCCACACTGGTATTAGTTGGGTACCTGTTTAAGGTAGCAGCTTTTCCTTTTCATAACTGGACACCTGATGTGTACATAGGTACACCTACTCCTTTATCTGGCTTTATGGCCACAGGAGGTAAAATGGCCGCATTTGTAGCCTTGGGGAATTTCTTGCTGGAACTAAACCTGATTCGTTATGATAATGGAGCCCTGATCCAGTATGATAAAATGGTAACTCTTCTGGCTATTATTGCAGTCATCACCATGATTTACGGTAACATAGTGGCGGCCAGACAGGAGAATATTAAGAGAATGCTAGCTTACTCCAGTATAGCCCATGCAGGGTACGTGCTTCTGGGATTGTGTGCAGGAGAAACAGGATTTATAGCGGCCATCTTCTATATGTTTATTTATAGCCTGATGAACATTGGAGCATTTGGGGTAGTAGGAATGGCAGAGAAAAGTTTTGATGATACACAAATAGAAAGCTGGAGAGGAATGGGGCTGAAACATCCCATATTGGGAGGTGTATTCTCCGTATTTCTATTCTCTCTCGCAGGTATTCCCCCTCTCGCGGGTTTCATGAGTAAGTACTATATCTTTATCTCTGCGCTCAGAGCTGAGTTGGTGTTTTTAGCAGTGATTGGGATTCTGAGTTCTGTGATAGGAGTATACTATTACATCAGACTCATAGTGGTTATGTTCTCTGAGGGGAAATCTGCCTCAAGCTTGAATCCAAGTACAGCGAGTCTTCCAGTAGTAGGCGCTGCAGTGCTGGTATTGCTAATTCTCTTACTAGGTATTTTCCCTTCTCTGATTCTGGAGCCTATCAACCAGGCTGTTTCCGGGGTTACTGAGCTTTCTGTCATTCCTTAGGCTAGACTGGAATAAGGATAACATCTTCTCAGCCAAGATGTCTCTATCAAAAGTGGTTTGTGCAAGTTCACGGGCATTGCTGCTCATTTTTTTCCTCATTTCTACATTCTCAACTAACTTGGCTAAGTTTTCAGCAAAGGTCTTTAAGTCTCCTTGTTTGGAAGAAAGGCCACAGTGGTATTTTTCAAGGTACTTACTCTGCCAACCCTGGTAGTTAAGTAGAACCGGGATACCTGCTGCCAGGTAATCAAAAAACTTGGTAGCCCCATTGCTCTCCAGTACAGGAAAGGGAGCAAACATGCTCAGCCCTATGTCAGCCTTCTCAAGCCAATTTGAAATTTGAGCACGTGTACAAGAAAGATGAAAAGAGATATTGGAGAAAGAGGCTGCTCTTTCCCTAAGCCCTACCTCCTCATTCCCGGAACCCACAATTATAACCTCCAGTTTAGCTAATACATACTCAGGTAGATACGTCAAGGTGTCAAAAAGCTGAGAAAGGCCGTTGGCTCGGCCAAGGGTTCCTGCATACAGGAGGTAAACTTTATCAGGATATTTTGGGTGAGATCTCTCCAGAGAAAAGAAGGTTGGATCTGCTCCGTTATGTACGACTTGCATAGAAGGATGTCTGGGAACATGCTTGCCTATCAAATCTTTCATATCTTCTGAGAAAGCCAATATGTGGTGTGCATCCTGGTAGATGAGGTTCATTCTCCAGCTTAGAAAGGAAGCCACGAGTCTATTATTAATGATTCCCATATCAATGGGAACATCAGGCCAGACATCTGCCACTTCCAGTAGAAAAGGGACTTTGTGGTAGTTAGCTAAACGTCTTCCTATTTCACCTACAGAGGGGGGAGCGGTATATGCCAGTACCAAGTCAATATTTTTGATTGTTTTTCCTATTTGGAAAGCTTTCCATGCGAATGATAGGAAGGACTTGACTCGCTGTGGGAAGCTCATTTTATGAGCGTAGGGTACGTTGACCTTATGTACCCTAATGCCAGGATGAGAAAAAGGTTTGGATATATTTTCTGCTGTAGAGAGTGGGGGAGGGACAAATGAAATGAAGTGAACTTCTACACCTTTACTTGCCCAATAGCTAGCAAAGTACCAGCATCTGTCATTCCCTGCATGATGATCAGGGAGGATGAGTTGCTGCTGTAGGTAGAGAATTTTCACATGTCAGTTCATGACTTAACCTTCAGTTCCAGGGACTGGTTCTCAGTTAGGTTGGAGATAGCATTTTTTTCCTGCTCTTCCAACATAGCCCTGATTTTTCCATTTCTGGTTCCCTGAAGGTAAAGGGTGGTGAAAAGGGAGCAAACAATGATAGGATAGAAAGAGAATAGGAGGGAATATACTGGATCCCATTCAGGAACCTGTCTGTAGATAAATATGGCTAGAGTGCCAGAAATGATAGAGACGATCCCTAGGGTTACAGGCACCCATTGCTCAGCTATACCCACTCTGGTCAAGTTGTGAGTAAGGTGGTCTCTTCCCCCTACAAAAGGAGATGAACCTCTGGCTAATCTGGCGAATGTTACCATGGAAGTATCCATAATAGGTACTATGAACACTAATAAAGGAATCAGGCTGCTTCTCACAATGGATAAGCTATCAGAACCTTCCGGAATATTCCAGAAGTACTTAATACCTACAAACGCCATAAGGAGACCTATAAACATACTACCTGTATCTCCCATATAAATTTTAGAAGGCTTCCAGTTTAGGAAAAGAAATCCTATGAAAGATCCTGCTATGGCAATCAGTATGTAAAACATATTGGAAATACCCTCTGTGAGGACCATCATAGCAGCACTAACCAATAGGATGGATAAGGCGATGGTAGTCGTAACTCCATCCATATTATCCAGCATGTTTAAACTATTCATGAGGCCTACTACCCAAAATATAGTGAGCAGGTAGTCCAGTACGTACAAATTTGGATTCCAGGTCTGGAAAAACTGTATGGATATACCGAAGAAAATGAGGATAACACCACACATTACCTGGCCCAAAAACTTGGATAATGGATGCGTACCATAAGCATCATCAGCAAACCCTATGATGAAAGCTAGAGTGGCTGTGATGAGTAAAGCTAAATTTGTATCGCTGGCGGCGGTGGTTTCAGGATTTTGAATGAGAAGAATGATAAATCCTAACAGGAAAGTGATAAAAAAGGATATCCCCCCCGTTGTGGGTTTTTTAGTAGTGCTCCATCTTATCAGATTTTGCGATGATCTACTATCAATGCCAAAATTATGAGAGAATTTTAGGAGAATGTTATTAAGCAAGTAAGAGAAAACGACAGCTCCCAACAACAGAAATACACTTTTCATCAATAGGCGATTTGAAGAACACGTTGTGACGATTGAATCATCAACAGTGATAAAACTACGATATAATTTACTATTTCTAAAAAGGGTAAAATCTCACTCCATGTAAGAAAATAACGTTATTTTGGACGATTTAGCATGTTCTAAAAATAGGCCCTCAGCTGTATCTTACCTGAGTGTATGACCGATTGAACTTCCGATATTCGACCGTCATAACTCAAATTTAGTTCCAGATTCTTTTTTAGAAACACCGAAAAAACAATTTGCCCTACTGCATTCCTACCTTTTTGTAATCCTTCCCTCAATTCGTATGCCGTATTTGGTGAAATCTCTCCTACCTCATTCACCTGAATAAGAGATAAGGAAGTGAAAAGCGTATTTCTTTCTTTCAGGTTCCACCTCAACTCTGAAACTACTTTATGAAGCTGAATACGAGTAAGTTCACTTTCATTTTTATTTAAATTTTCCTTGTTAACAAACTCATATCCGACAGACAGTCTAAATTTTTGGTTGAATTGAAAGTTTGTGTATGGTTTCATTTCCCAGAACTGAATATTGAAGCTTCTATTTCTGAAACTATCGGCTCTTGCTACCCTTCTACCCAGGCTGGTTTCCAGTTCAAAACTCTTATTTCGGTCAAAATTTATACGGGGTTTGACGCCAAAAAAGGACACCTGTCTAAATTCATTCCCACTTTCCAGAAATAGCTTTGACTGCTGGTTTTGGTAAAAAAAGCGTACATCACCTAAGGGATCGTTCTGGTAAAAGGTGATATCCTGCCTGAAAAACTGGTTAGCCTGGATGACTGTGCTGTCATCTTCCAGGCTGCCAAGGCTTATCAGGTAATTAGAAAGGGCATTCTCCCGTTCCTGTTGTTGTGTCAGTCTGAAACGAGTGATAAGTCTGGTCTCTTTTAGGAGGGAGGAAAGGAAATTCTCCTTTTTGAAGGGTAAAGCCTGTAGATTCCACTTCACATTTCCACTTAGACTGATTCTGGTGGAAGGAAATAACTGCCGGGAAGGGATACTAACCCTAATATAATTGGCTATCAGAGGATTGACAGCTATCTGAAACTCATCTAATTCCTGAATCCCATTCTCATTAAAGTCCTCCCAAATGTACTGCCCCTGTCCCGTATTGACTTCC
>JBCDBC010000326.1:0-6021 GCA_039184535.1 Bacteroidota bacterium
AAAAAGGAAAGTAGTTTTACTTCTACAGCAAGGTAGTTCATTCGACCTCAGGCGATGATATTTCAACTTAGATAGAGTTATCTTTTCTTTGCGTCTCCGCGGCTTTGCGTGAAAAAAATCTAATACCTTTAAAGCCACAAGATATTGGGGAGGATGGGTATCTTAGATAGACTAGCAACTGCTTTTTCAGTCGAGACATCCGACCTTAAGGCGGGGCATGTTGTTTAGTGTTTTAACAGAGAGTTAGCATGACTTTTCAGAAACTTCAAATTGGCGCACTTGGCATTGGATTATTGGGGATTGCTTTTTTACCCATTGCAATTAATCATCACTCAAAATACCTAGCAAAAAGAGCAAAAATTGAATTTGAAGAGTTTAATGAATCTGAGCTAAACGGAAAGATTAACAGTGTAGGTTTTTCTGCTTCTGGTTCTCATTTTAGAATTCAGGGAGATTCTACTAAATACTTTTTTTCTCCTATATGGAATTCTGATTCACCAAACCAATTCTTCTATAAGCTAGCCTCCAAAGGGGATAGTATCAGTAAGGAACCAAATGGAGAATTTATTTACCTCTATCATAATGAGGAAGAATATAAGTTTAAGTTTAAGAAGTTCTAATCCGTTCATGCTCTATCAGTTACTCGTACTTCTTACAAGCTAATACTTTAGCCCAGTACTTTAGCGCTGGGTTATCCTCCTTCCCACCCCCGTGACTCCCTGCTAGTCAGAATAATGTATACCTCCTGTACGTTTATGCATAAAAGGCTAAACAAAACACTTTGTGGCCCAGGAAAATATTTGAAGACTGAAATGCTGAAAAATCGGGATTTTTTTGTGGATAAAAATCAATTGGTATTAAGCTGAAATTCCGATATATTTACCAGTAGAAAATGTAGTTATGAGCAGACTGATAAAGTTGCTGACAAATAAGTATTTACTCGTATTCGTCTTTGCCGGAATATGGATCGTATTTTTGGATACCTATAATCTTGTGGCCCAATACAAGGTGAGTAACCAGATCGACCAGCTTGAGGCAGACATAACACATTATAAGCAAGCCATCAAAGAAGTAGATTACGAAAGACGAATTCTCTTCCAGGACGCAGAAGAACTGGAGAGATACGTGAGAGAAAAGTACTACTTCAAGCGATCCAATGAGGATGTTTTCATTCTCACAGACTAGTTTCTTCCAAAAATCGCTTGCCGGAAACCATTCTCATTAACAAATTTTTAACCCCAGTAGTTCTAACTAAGCAATACGTTAATACGTAAATTTGCTTATTGGACAAATATTTGAATGTTTTAGAGGGGGCCTAATCTCCTCAGGTAGATGTGATTAATTCTTATTGTTACTATGAAGATGAATAATTCTATGAAATCCATTCTGGGCGGTGTCATAGGCAGTATACTTACCCTTTCCTTGGTAATGATGACGCCCCTCATGCCCACAAAGACTATTACGATAGAAAAGACTTCTCCCGCTCCTACCCTTAATGCGAAGTACGGTATGAGCCAGGAAGCTATGGAGGGCCTGGACTTTACAGTTACGGCTGAAAAAGTCATGCCGGCAGTAGTTCACATTACTTCTTCCATGAAATCTGATAGAAGATCCAGAAGATTTAACGATGAAGATATACCTGATTCTTTCAGAGACTTCTTTGGGCCTTTTATGCCTAGAGAAGATGAGGACAGAGAAAGACAAGGAACAGGTTCTGGTGTCATCATTTCTGATGACGGATATATCATCACCAATAACCACGTAGTAGAAGATGCTTCTAAAGTTACGGTTACCCTTTTTGATAACAGAGACTATGAAGCTTCCATCATAGGGACAGACCCTTCTACAGACTTAGCACTGATTAAGGTAAATGAAAGCAGCCTTCCCTTCCTGACCATGGAAGACTCAGATGATGTGAAGGTAGGGCAGTGGGTACTGGCTGTTGGGAACCCTTTCAACCTGAACTCTACCGTTACTGCGGGTATCGTCAGTGCAAAAGGAAGAAACATCAATATTCTCCGGAGGAAGTCAGACTTCCCTATAGAGTCCTTCATACAGACGGATGCAGTAGTGAACCCTGGAAACTCTGGGGGTGCTTTGGTGAATCTCGATGGAGAACTGGTAGGCATTAATACGGCTATTGCCAGTCCTACAGGTAGCTATGCCGGATATGCCTTTGCAGTCCCTTCTAATATAGCAGCCAAAGTGATCAAAGACCTGTTGGATTACGGTCTGGTGCAGCGTGGCTTTATAGGTGCTATTATCAGAGAGGTGAATGGAGAATTTGCCAGAGAGAATGACCTGACCATTACCAGTGGCGTGTACGTGGATAGCCTGGTTGCTAATAGTGCAGCTAAGGAAGCAGGGATAGAGGCTGGAGATGTGATCACTAGGGTAGATGGTGTGGGTGTGAAAAGCTCTCCAGAGTTACTGGAAATGATCGGTAGAAAGAGACCTGGTGATAAATTGACACTAACAGTGGACAGAAAAGGAAGAGATATGGACTTTGAGGTAGTGCTGAAAAACAGAGATGGAAATACCGGAATCGTGGAGAAAGAAGCTGAGGAGGTGATGATGTCACGACTGGGAATATCTGTAGATCCTCTAAGTGAAGAAGAAATAGAAGAGCTAGGTATTAAAGGAGGCGTTAAAGTGAGTGCGGTAAGATCAGGTATCGTGAGAAGCAACACTGACATAGAAGAAGGCTTCGTGATTACCCACGTAAGTGGAAAGACCGTGGACTCTGAAGATGAGCTCATGGATATTCTCAAGAAAGCAGAAGAGGACAAGAGAGGGGTGATGCTGGAAGGGGTTTATCCTGATAGTGAAAGAAAATATTATTATGCTTTCGGCTTTGATGAGTAGTTAGGAAATAACATAGTACTTGACTAATCTATATTTAGGGCGCATTTTTGCGTCCTAATTTTATTTTACCCCAAATCTAATGGAACGCACAAGTATTAAAGAACTCTTGACAGTTGATCCTGCTGAACAAACGGTTACCGTTGAAGGCTGGGTACGGACATTCCGTGCCAAGCGATTTATTTCGATGAATGATGGATCAGGCATGGAGAATCTACAGGTAGTCGTAGATTTCGAACAGCTTGATGAAGAACTGTTGAAGAGAATCAATACAGGTGCATGTCTACGCGTACAGGGTAAGCTGGTGGCATCCTCCGGTTCCGGACAAGCAGTTGAGGTAGTGGCTGATACTGTGGAGATACTGGGAGACTCGGATCCTGGAGAATACCCTATTCAGCCCAAGAAGCAGAGCATGGAATACCTGCGCTCTAAAGCACACCTGCGTATGCGTACCAACACCTTTGGGGCTGTTTTCCGCATCCGTCATGGACTGGCCTATGCCATCCATCACTACTTCCACCAGAAAGGTTACTTCTGGCTGCACACGCCCATCATTACAGGTAGTGATGCAGAAGGAGCAGGCGAGATGTTCAGGGTAAGTACCCTGCCGCCTATGTCGCCTCCACTGACGGAAGAAGGTGGCGTGGACTGGAAGGAAGACTTCTTCGGGAAGGAGACTAACCTGACCGTATCTGGTCAGTTGGAAGCAGAAGTGGGTGCTTTAGCACTAGGGAAGGTGTATACCTTCGGGCCTACCTTCAGGGCGGAAAATTCTAACACCAAGCGCCACCTGGCAGAGTTCTGGATGATAGAACCGGAAGTGGCCTTTGCTGATATTCAGGATAACATGGACATAGCGGAAGACTTCATGAAGTTTATCATCCGCTTTGTGATGGAGAATTATCCTAAGGAGCTGCAGTTCCTTCATGATCGGATCCAGAAAGAGGAGCAGAACATGAAGAAGGAAGACCGTAGGCCTATGCCATTACTGGATACCTTGAAGTTTGTACTGGAGAATGATTTCGAGAGAATTACCTATACAGAAGCCATAGATGTTCTCAGGAATTCTAAACCTTATAAAAAGAAGAAGTTTCAGTTCCCGGTAGAGTGGGGCAACGACTTACAGTCTGAGCATGAGCGCTACCTGGTAGAGAAACACTTCAAGAAGCCTGTGATCGTGAGGGATTATCCTAAAGGGATCAAGGCCTTCTACATGAAGATGAACGAGGATGATAAGACTGTGGCTGCCATGGATATACTCTTCCCGGGCATAGGAGAGGTAGTGGGAGGTTCTCAGCGTGAAGATAGTCTGGAGAAATTGACGGCTCGTATGGCCGAGATGGATATACCTGAAGAGGAACTATCCTGGTACCTGGATCTGCGTAAATTCGGTTCCGCTCCACACTCTGGCTTCGGAATGGGCTTTGAGCGTATGATGCTATTCATTACGGGCATGGGGAACATAAGGGACGTGATTCTTTTCCCTCGTACCCCCCAAAACGCCGAGTTCTAGGGAGAAAACTTCTCTCAAAGTATCTGCCACTACAAAGGTAGATCCGCCTATAAAGATTAAATCGTTTTTACCTGCCTGGGTTACTGCTGTATCCCAGGCAGTTTTGATATCAGACGTGAGGGTTCCACTTAGCTCAGCAGCTTCAGCTTTTTCCAGGAGAATATGTACGTCTAAGCCTCTGGGTACATCTGGCTTCACCCAATAGTAGCTCGCCTCCTTAGGCAGCAGTGCCAAGATCTTCTCATGCTCCTTATCTGATACCATGCCCCAGATGATATGTAGCTTCTCACACTCCATGGTAGAAAGCTGCTGGAATATGGCCTGTACCCCCGCTTCATTATGTCCCACATCACAGTAGGCGAGGGGGGAATCCGATACTTTCTCCATTCGGCCTCTAATATTGGTATTATTTATAACAGTGTTAATTCCTTTTTGGATAGCCATTTTTGGGATCTCCCAGTCCAGTTCCTTCAGCAGGTCTAGGCCAGTTAGGGCAGTTCTCAGGTTTTGCTGTTGGTAAGTGCCTACCAGATCCAGGGTGTAGGCATGAGGAGTTCCTACCGTCCCATTGAGTAGGTGGACTTCTTGTCCCTGCCCGTTAGTGCTGCTCTGGAGAATGGAGTACCAATTATCTGCGAACACAATAGGACTATTCTGTTCCTCAGCCTTATTGACAAATACATGCTGGGTTTCGGGATGGGTTTCTCCTATCACTACCGGAATGCCTTGCTTGATGATGCCTGCCTTTTCTCCAGCAATTTCTCCCAGCGTATCTCCCAACATAGCCTGATGGTCGTAGGAGATATTGGTGATAACAGAGAGGGTAGGGGTGAGGATGTTGGTAGAGTCCAGCCTTCCGCCTAAGCCTACTTCTACCACAGCTACATCCACAGCTTGCCTGCTAAACTCATGAAAAGCCATAGCAACTGTCAACTCAAAGAAGCTGGGCTGGATTTTCTCTATGAGACTTTGGTGTTCATTCACAAAGCGGATCACTCCTTCCTTCTCCATTTCCAAGCCATTGACACGTATACGCTCTGTGAAGTTTACCAAGTGAGGAGAAGTATATAGTCCTACCTTGAGCCCCGTCTCCATGAGTACCGAGGTCAGCATGGAGGAAACAGATCCCTTCCCATTGGTGCCACCTACATGAATGGCTTGAAAGCTGTTCTGAGGATTACCTAGTGCCTCGCATAAATCCAGAGTATTTTCTAAGCCTTTTTTGAAGGCGGAAGTCCCCTGTCGCTGGTACATGGGTAGCAGAGAGTATAGGTAATCCAGGGTATCAGGAAAATTGTCAAATGGCATAGAAGGTTCTCGCAAAGTTAGAAACCAATACTACGGAAAATTTCAATTGGGAGAATACCGGTCTGATTAAAAGTCTGGGAAAAGTGATCGTAGTAATTGGAGGGTTAGCTTCTTTGGGTATTTGCGGACAGGAGTCCGCCTCTTTTCTCTTGACAAGCAGGAGTTTGCCAAGTCGCATTAAAGTGTGGTATAAGTGAATTAAAGCGGGCTGGCCGTTCCTCCACGGGTTGTGGGAGGACTGGTGGGTTGCATTGGAGGGACAATGCATTTTTGGTTACTCGTATGTTTACTGAAATGATTCTTGTAAGTTATTTTAAGGATTAAATGGCAAAGAGAAG
>JBCDBC010000327.1:0-6006 GCA_039184535.1 Bacteroidota bacterium
GATTCTCTTAGTTAACATCTGTTACTGATAAAACTGGCTAATGGTACTTAGATTGATCTTCCCTTCATAAATAGCTTTGCCTACTATAACGCCGGGTATGCCCATCTCCTGAAGTTGTTCTATGTCTTCAAATTTGCTGACTCCCCCACTGGCGTTCAGGAAGATATCAGGGCTTTGTTCAAGGATCTCTTTATATAGTTCGTATGAAGGACCACTAAGCATTCCGTCCTTACTAATGTCTGTACAGGTAACAAACTTCACCCCTTCCTCAGCATAGGCACCTATGTACTCCAGCACGTCCAACTCGGTAGCGTCCAACCAGCCCTGCACGGCAATGAATCTGTTTTTAGCATCCGCACTTAGGATGACCTTATCGGCACCTTCTTTCTCCAACCAGGATAGGAATAGCTCTCTATTCTTAGCGGCTAAGCTTCCTACATTGATTTGGACGGCACCGCTTTCAAAGGCGATCTTCACATCCTCATCCTGCTTGATCCCTCCCCCAAAGTCTATGGTAAGTCCGGTTTTGGTAGTCAACTGCTCCAGCACTTTCCAGTTGAGTACTTTCCCGGCTTTGGCACCATCCAGATCTACTACGTGCAGATGCTGTATTCCATGACTTTCGAATGACTTGGCTACCTCTAGTGGGTTTTCGTTGTAGACTTTCTTTCTCTCGTAATCTCCCTGCTCCAGTCTCACACATTTCCCTTCTATGATGTCTATAGCCGGGATGATCCTGATCTTCTCACTCATGCTGTTAGGCTAATAAAATTCTCTAATATTTTGGCCCCTGTCTTCCCACTTTTCTCTGGGTGGAATTGGGTACCGTAAAAGTTGTCCTTGTGTAGGGAGGAAGAAAACTCCTGCGCATAAGGCGTAATGGAACAGCTATGTGGGCCTGGTTCCGCATAGTAAGAATGCACAAAGTAGGCATAGGGAGTATCTCCCAGATTCTCCATCAGAGCACCATTTGTTTGTTCCAGGGTATTCCATCCCATATGTGGGATCTTCAGGAAAGGATCATCTGTCTGAAACTTAAGGATCTTGTGATCAAATATCCCCAGACAAGTAGTACTATTCTCCTCTGAATAGGCACACATTACCTGCATGCCCAGGCAGATCCCGAACACTGGTTGCGTCAGAGTAGGGATTACCTTATCCAGTCCTACCTTTCTCAGGTAATTCATGGCGGTACTAGCCTCCCCTACTCCGGGGAAAATCACCTTGTCAGCAGACCGAATAACTTCCTCCTCATCACTTACGATGGGTTCTATCCCCAAGCGGTTCAAGGCACAGGTTACGCTCATGACGTTGCCTGCATTATACTGTATGATGACTACTTTCATAATACTCCCTTGGTAGATGGTATGCCTGTTAACACAGGGTCAGGTGCTATGGCCATTCTGATAGCTTTCGCTAATCCCTTAAAGATGGCTTCTATCATATGGTGCGCATTGCTTCCGGTAGCTTCCACATGCAGGGTACAGTTAGCGGCATCTGCAAAGGAGTACAGGAAGTGTTCCAGCATTTCTACAGGGAAGTCTCCCACTTTCTCTCTTTGGATAGTTGCGTTAAATACAAGGTACGACCTACCCGAGAAGTCTAAGGCCACCTTAGCCTGAGCCTCATCCATAGGTAGCATAGAGAATCCATAACGCTGTATGCCTTTCTTGCTTCCCAGTGCCTTGGCCATGGCCTGTCCGAGCGCAATGGCAGAGTCTTCAATGGTATGGTGAGGATCTATATGCAGATCTCCCTCTACCTTCACTTCCATGTCCATTCCTGAATGCCTGGCTAGCTGATCCAGCATATGGTCATAGAAGCCTACCCCAGTCTGATTATCGGCTTTACCTGTTCCATCCAGACTTAGGTTTATCTGAATCTTGGTCTCTTTGGTGTTTCGGATAATCTCGGCAGATCTGGCATCCTGGGTCTTGAACCAGTCAGCTATGCCCTTCCAGTCTTCCGTTTGGAGAATGAGCGTCCCAGCTAATGCTTCCAGGTCCCACTCATCATCCAAGTCGTCTGTACTTCTTCCTATGAGAATCCCCTTAGCACCCAAATTCTTGGCTAGCTGAATATCACTGGGTCTGTCTCCCACTACTATTGAGTTTTCCAGGTCATACTCACCGGTCATGTATTTCCCCAACAAGGCCGTACCAGGCTTGCGGGTAGGTGCCCCTTCTGCTTTATGTGTTTTGTCTATGTACACATCCTCAAAGAAGATCCCTTCTCCCTCGAATAGGGCCATCATCCTGTTATGAGGAAGCCAGAAAGTTTCTTCGGGGAAGATATCTGTCCCCATCCCATCCTGATTGGTGATCATCACCAGTTTGTAGGGATGTTCTGCCAGGATCTGCTTTAGGTAAGTGATTACCCCAGGTAAATAACTAAGTTTCTCCAGGCTGTCTACCTGATAGTCCTCTGGCGGTTCATGGATGAGTGTTCCATCTCTGTCCAGGAACAGTACTTTAGGCTTAGGCATAGGATAGTTTTTGTAAGCTGGTAATTAAGGCCTGATTTTCTTCTTCGCTCCCTACGGTAATGCGAAGGCAGCCTTCACACTGGGCCAGCTTGGAGCGATTTCTCACGATGATTTTTTCTTCTATGAGCTTTTGATAGAGTGCATCCGGCTCATCCACCTTTACCAGGAGGAAGTTCGCATCTGAGGGGAAAACATGCTTGACCATGGGTAATTTAGCAAGTTCTTCTGTCAACCATTCTCTCTGTTCTATGATGTTAGCCACCACTTTCTCCTTCTCCTCCACATGGGAAAGGGCTTTCAATGCCACTTGCTGGGTAATCCCATTCACATTGTAAGGCGGCTTGATCTGGTTCAGGATATTGATCAGAACCGGACTGGCAAAAGCCATCCCCAAGCGGATATTGGCAAGTCCCCATGCTTTAGAAAAGGTCTGGAGAATGACCAGATTAGGATGATCTTCCAGCGCTGACTGTATGAGACTAGGCCTGGAAGCGAAGTCTATATAGGCTTCATCTACCACTACCAAACCCGTGGCTTTCTCCAATATTTCCTCAATGTCTTCCAGTTCCAACAGATTCCCTGTAGGATTATTAGGAGAACAGAGGAATACAATCTTAGGATTATCTTGTAATGCATGTAGCATCATCAGCATATCCAATTGGTAGTCTTCTGTTAGGGCAGCTTCGGCTATTCTCACATCATTAATGTCCGCACTTACTCTATACATCCCATAGGTAGGAGGTGTGACAAGAACATGATCCTTCCCAGGCTCGCAAAAAGCACGTATCAATAAATCTATGGCTTCATCACTCCCATTTCCCATAAAAATGTGGGGTGTAGAAATCCCTTTTATGTCGGCAATTACCTCCTTCAGCTGGTGCTGTCCAGGATCAGGATACCGATGATGCTTCTCTCCATGGACTGACCCATAAGGGTTTTCATTGGCGTCCAGGAATATCCCCACATTTCCGGCATACTCGTGCCGGGCTGAACTATAAGGTCTTAACTGCTTCAGGTGAGGTCTGAGCAAGTTTCGAATGTCCCACATATTTGTCATGATAGTTTACTCAGATTCAAGACTTAAACCAGATTGCAGAGAATCCAGACGGATGCTCACCGCCCACTTATGCGCATGCAAGCCTTCAGCTTCTGCCATTTCTTCCACTACGGGTCCTATACGCTGAATGCCATTTTCATCTATTTGCTGAAAGGTGATTTTCTTCACAAAGCTATCCAGAGAAACGCCACTGGTAGCTTTAGCATAGCCGAATGTAGGCAGGGTATGGTTCGTACCTGAGGCATAGTCTCCAATGCTTTCCGGAGAATAGTGTCCCAGAAAAACGGAACCAGCATTGATGATCTTATCACTGACAGACTCTGCCTGATCTACTGACATGATCAAGTGCTCAGGTGCATACTCATTCACCAGATCCAGCATTTCTCCCATATTATGGAGGAGAATGGCCTTGGAATTTTCAAGGGCAGCTTCTGCGATTTCTTTCCTGGGCAGTCTTTCTAGCTGAATTCTTATGGCGGAAAGGACTTCTGCCACCAGCATCTCATCTTTAGCTACCAATAATACCTGGCTATCAGTTCCGTGTTCTGCCTGCGCCAATAAATCTGCCGCCACAAATTCCGGATCAGCTGTTTGGTCTATCATGACAGCCACTTCTGAAGGGCCAGCAGGCATGTCTATGGTCAGGCCATCCTGAGATACCAGTTGCTTGGCCTTAGTAACGAAGGTGTTCCCAGGACCAAAGATCTTATATACTTGAGGAATGCTTTCTGTCCCGTAGGCCATTGCAGCAATAGCCTGGGCACCTCCCACCTTATACACCTGCCTAATTTTTAGCCTTCCTGCAATGTAAAGGATAGCAGGATGTAGCTTTCCCTCCTTATTTGGGGGTGAGCATACGACTATCTCTTCGCAACCTGCTACTAAGGCTGGAATGGCCAGCATAAGCAGGGAAGAAAATAGTGGAGCTGTTCCACCAGGGATGTAAAGTCCTACTTTTTGAATAGGGACACTCTTTCTCCAGCACAAAACACCCGGCATGGTTTCCACCTTTCGGAAAGGTTCCCACTGAGATCTATGGAAAGCCTCCACATTCGCGCTGGCAGTATCTATCGCATTCTTGAGAGAATGAGACAGAACTTGGTCCGCTTCTTTAAACTCCTCCTCTGTTACCTTGAGGGATTCTAGCTTGACTCCATCAAACTTCTCCGTGTAGGCTTTCAATGCTTCGTCCCCCTTGGCCTTTACCTCTGCCAATATACCCTCTACTATGGGGCCTACCTCTTTCTTGTCGGCTGCAGGTCTGGTAAGTATACCTTTCCAATTTTCTCTTAAGGGATATTTTATAACCTCCATGCTCATGTAATCATTTTCTCTATGGGTACTACTAAAATACCTTCTGCTCCTACTTCTCTCAAGTTTTCTATAACCCCCCAAAAATCATTCTCTTCTACCACTGAGTGCAAGGAACTCCAACCTTCTTCTGCTAATGGCAAGATGGAAGGACTTCGCATACCAGGTAGAATATCTTTAATTTGTTCAATAGCACCATTAGGGGCGTTCATCAAAATATATCTATAGTTCTTGGCTTTCAACACACTTTTTATTCTAAAAAGAAGCTTATCCAGGATAGTGGTCTTTTCTTCTGATAGTGTAGTGTTCTGAATCAGGACTGCCTGAGACTTAAAGATGACGTCTACTTCCTTTAGTCCATTACTCAGTAGTGTACTCCCTGTACTCACAATATCACATACTGCCTGGGCAAGTCCAATACCAGGCGCTATCTCTACAGAACCCGAAATTTCATGTATATGGGAGTCAACTCCCTGACTATCCAGATAGTTTTTCAGTATGTTAGGATAAGAAGTGGCAATACTCTTCCCTTGCAGGCCTTTGATCCCTTCATAGGTTTCTGACTGTGGTACGGCTATGGATAATCTACATTTAGAGAAGCCCATCTTTAGGGTAACATCCACAACCTCTTCTTTTTCTGCCACCACGTTTTCTCCTACTATTCCTAGGTCTGCAATTCCGGCAGCTACATACTTGGGAATATCATCATCACGCAGAAATAGTAACTCCAACGGGAAATTATGCGCACGCGATTTTAGTTTGGTTTTATTACGGCTGTATGAGATTCCACACTTCTCAATAAACTGAAGACTCTTCTCACTCAGTCTTCCTGATTTTTGAACAGCTATTTTTAGAATGGTTTCCAAAATGAAGTATGATTAATGATTTTTTAATAACTGAAAATTCCCTCCGAGCAATGCACACGGATAGGTATATTGATATGATGATATGTTGTATAGCTCCTCCCTTAGGAGGAATGGGAATGTCCTTCATGATGAGTAGGCTGCAAAGCCAAGGTGGAGATATGTACGAATATATAACTCATCAAAACGTAGTATGAGGTCAAAGGTATAGTGCCCTTTTTTGAATAGCAAATAATATCGAAAAACTGCCATTCTTCCCTATATTTATTAGAAAATACTTCACACATGAA
>JBCDBC010000328.1:0-6001 GCA_039184535.1 Bacteroidota bacterium
AAATCCTGTGAGGCTTCACGCCTGTCCGGGGCATTATCAGGTGCTTCCCATCTGATGGGGTATTCTGCGTTTACGGTCCTGATGGCTATGTTATTCGTGAAGGACCCTAGCTCATCTCCTGATTCTGTTTGGAACCCTCCACCGATCACATTGTATGAGACATTATTATCAAAATGGGCATAGGAAGAATGGCTGGCATATGCCCAACCTGGATCATCTTCTACCACACAGCCTCTCACATAGGCAGGAGCCAGTTCTGGCTTCACCCCACCTCTATGAAAGTGAAGGGAATATCTTCCTCGTATATTTCTCCTAGCCATGCCATTGGCTTCAAATTTCCCCTCCCCAATTACCCAGTCATCTATGGGAATGTCCTTACGGGTTCTCCCCATTTTATGAAGCTTAACGTAGTTCATATCCACATCAAGCGTATGCATAAACATCAGATGTCCTCTATCCAGAGTATGTACCGTACTTTCTGACTCTATGAGAATATTCCTACTAAGGTTGGCTACATGCACATATAAATCTGCTGCGGGAGAAGTATGATCTTTGGTCAGAGGCTGGGTAAGGGTAACGGTCTTATCAGATATGGCTTGTATGATTGCGACCTCATCACTGCTTGCATCTACTGGGTCAGTCCCCGTGATTACTATTCTGTCTCCTGCTTCCCAACCGGAGGGGGTCTTTTGCAAGCTAAGGGTGGTAGCACCGGCAGAGGGATTAGTAGTTACTGAAGTCCAGGCAGTTTTGACAGCTCCAAAGGCTACCGTCTTACCCATGAGCACCAACCCCTTCTCCCACTGATCAGACATCAGTGTCAGGTCTCCTTCATCTATTATGACAATCCTGGCAGTAGTTCCTTGAGGAATGGGTGCGAAAGCAGTTCCGATTTCCAACTCTCCCATCATACCTTGAACTATGGTTTCTACATTTAGAGCAGTGTTGGTATCTGGTGAAAACCTGAGCTTCCCATCATTTCTGATAATTTTTATTCGGGTAGCTATTTCACCATCCACTGTAAGGGTCACACCATTGGGGATATGAATTTTGGCAAGATTTGTAGGCACATTCCCTCCTTCCCAGGTATTAGCTTCTGACCAATTCCCAGAATTTGACACCTTATGGGTAGCTTGATCCGGCGGGAGTAAGCTTAGGGGATTAGCTGAAGGAAAGATAAAGTTATTCGGATCCTGTCCATAAAGAAAGGATATCCAAAACAGACAGACCGCTAGGGAAAGGGTAAACCTGAATCTGATGAGCATATTCTCTGGTTATAATTAGGCAACTTTGCAAGCAGAGAACGAGCCAATCTGAGATTCACCCTACCTTTATTTCTGAATTCCCAGCAGAGAAAAATCATGTGCCTCAGAGAGAGAATTTTTCTCTATCTCTATTACTCCTACTTTTAGCTTCAGGAGCTTAGGGAGGTAGAAGCCTGCAATCATAAACATGATGGCTCCAAAAGAAATCAACGCATAATAGCCTGGTGGGAGTAAAGGTTGGCCTTTTACTGATTCCTGTTTACCTAAACTCAACGCATTCAGGGTTTCCATTTTCCCCGCAGTTTTTGCTTTAGCTACACTTCCTTCCACTGCCTTTAGTAAGGCACTTTTCTCTTCAAATGGAACACTTACCAATTTCGTGATATTTGCCATCTCTACTGAGTCCAGTGTCAGAATTCCACTTAGCTGTGTCACATTTTGCTGAGTTAAGCTTACCTCATTCTCTCTAGGAGAATGAAAGTAAAAGAAGTACTGGCCCAGAAGAAAAACGATTAAAGATAGCCCCGTTACTAAAATAGCACCCAAATTTTCTGTCCTACTGCTTTTCTGGAAAGAGAGAATAGAGTTATCTATCTTTTCCTTGGCTTTCTTCGCTTTTAAGTTTTCTGGATTGACTTCCTGAGCCTTCCCAAAGAATTTCAGGCTTTCCTTGATGAATTTATTTCTATCCTGAATCTCACTTTTTTGGTATTGCTTGTACTTGATATAGCCAAGAGAGTAGTAGAGATCTGATAGCTTGAGATCTTTGTACTTCCTTTTCTGATTAACTTTAGGCTCATACTGATTCAGCTGTTTTGAGCCCTGAGGAGACCGCCCTTTTTGTAACGCCTTCAGGAAGTACTTCTCCGCTTTTTCCAGTAATAGTTCATCAGGATCATCATCTGAGGAACGAGTCAGATATATCTCTCCCATTCCTATGAGGGCATCTACATTATTAGGATCTCTCTTTAGTACTTTATCAAATACCACTTCCGCATCAGCATAGCTCTTATTTCTCAAATGGGCATTAGCCAGATTATTTCTTAGGCTAAAACTATGACCTTCTAATTTGATAGCTTTTTTAAAAGCATTAATCGCTTTTCCATATTCTTCTTTAGCTAGAAATAGTTGCCCTTTTAAGTTGTACCAGCGAGAAGATTTAGGTCTATTCAGCTTAAAATACTCTTCTACTATGCCGTGAGCTTCTTCAAATAATTCTTCCGTAATGTAGATTTCCGCTAATTGATAATAATCCTCCTCAAACTTGTAGGCCATGTTCCGAAATACTTTCTCTGCCTGTTTGAGGTTGGAATTTCTCTGCCAAAAGGTACTTATCTTACTATCCAGACTGATTTTATCTATCTCTGCCAACAGCTTGTTCTGGGATACTAGTAATTTTAGGTTCTGCTTGCCTTGCTGCACCTTCATCCCTACCTGATAGGCTTTTTGTGCTTCAGTTATTTCCCCAAATATTTCAAAATGGATAGAGCCGTAATACACATAATTATCTGAGTTAGCCTTAAACATGAAGTCATTCTCAAAAGCCTCCTCGTATTTGCTAAGGACTTCTTTCCATAGGGCTCGAGATTTCTCATACTTCCCCATTTTAAGGAGATAGTGAGCCTTATTATGATATGGATATATTTTTCCTTCTACTTTTTCAGAAATAGACCTAAGCTCTAATGTTTCAACTGACTGCTCAAGATTCCCTACAGAATCATACAAGTTAGAAAGCTCCAGGCTTACTCCCTCCTCATACCCTAGTTCAATACATTTCTGGTAATAGATTAAGCTATTTTCGTAGTCTAGTAAATAATATTGGTAAAGGTTACCTAAGGCTAAATAGCCAGGACCTGTGTTTAGGTCTTGTACTAAAGATTCGAACTCTTCAATATAGGTCTCCGGTTCATCAAACAGTGTTATACAATGATATATCCCATTGTAGGCCTCATATACTGTTGAATCTTGTGCTAAACAATTTCTGTAGCTCTCTATCGCTTTAAGGGGGTCTTCTGTTTGATAGGTAATCCCTATGTTTAGAAGGGCCCATCTAAAATTTGAATCAACCTCTAAACACTTGCTATATTTTTCTCTTGCTTCTTTATTTCTTTCAAGAGCAAATAATGCATTGCCCCATCCCAAATAAGCATCTAGCAGTTTATCATCCTTTTTTAATGCCCTCTCGTAATAGGAGATCGACTTCAGAGGAGCTTCTAGCTCAAAAGATCTCCCCAGCCCAATTAAGGCATGGTCATAATCCTCATCAATTGACAAGCATTTCTCATATAACTTTCTTGCTTCTTCTGTTTTATTTAGGTCTACTAGGACATTTGCCCAACTACTAAAGGCGGTTACATAATTGGGATCTATTTCAGTTGCCCTGGAAAAATATTGAATGGCTTTCGAAGGATTTTCTCTCTCGTAAGAGTGTCCCAGATTGCAATGTGCCCACTGATAATTTGAATCGAGTGATAAACACTTCTCATACTTTTCTCTAGATTCTTCTTTTTTTCCTTGATCTACCAATATATTCCCCCATTTATTGTAGGCATTAACATATTTAGGATCTATTTCTATGGCCCTTTGTAGGTAATCAATTGCCTTTTCTGGGTCCACCTTCTCATAGGTTTCACATAAATAATACATACCTAATGTATAGGAGGGATTAATGACTAGACATCTCTCAAACTTTTCTCTGGCTTCTATATCCTTCCCTTGTTCTTGCAGGATTTTTCCCCACTTATTAAAGGCCTCTAGGAACATATCGTCTCTTTCAGTAGCTAGTTTGTAGAATTCTACTGCTTTCTCTAGGTGATCTTTATTTTCGTGAGTAAGTCCTATATTATAGTATGCATGAGAGTAATCAGGATCTATCTCTACGCATTTCTCATACTTTTTTCTGGCTTCTTCAAGCTTTCCCTGATCAAGCAAGATATTTCCCCACAGGTTATAGGCATCTACAAACGCCTCATCCACTGCTACAGTTTTTTCGATGTGCTCCAGTGCTTTCTCAGGTTCATCTGCTTGGTAAATCCTCGTCAGGTTATACCTAGCCCATTTATTGGTAGGCGCTAGTTCCAGACATTTTTCGTACTTCCCCGCAGCTTCCACCTTTCTCCCTAAGTTAAACAGACAATTTCCCCATTCATTAAAAGCATCTGCATACCTAGGTTCCTGTTTAGTTGCTTTCTCATAGTAGTACGCTGCCCTTGAAAGATCTTCGCCTTCATATGACTTTCCTAGATTAAAGGAAGCCCAGTGATAATTAGAATCCAACTCAAGACACTTCTCATACTTCTGCCTTGCTTCTTCTAACTTATTTAGCTTTAGGAGTACATTTCCCCATCCATTGTAGGCATGGACTAGATTGGGATCTTCTTCTATCGCTTTCTGGTAATGCTTCACGGCTTTTGCAAATTCACCGTTGAATTCAAATGATTCCGCTTCATCAAAATGGTCCTGGGCCGCACTCATAAAATGCTGATCTTTAGGGTGTGTAGGTATATCATGGGTAGGAGAATGGTTCTTCTCATTACCACCAAGAATATAACACTTTTCAACCTTCCTATTATCTATGGGGGGATAAATTTTAGCTTTCAGGGTTGATACAATAGCTCCCTGAGAGCATTCCTTCCAATTTTATCCTTTCGTATCGTACAGATCACGATCTGTACCGACCTCATTTCAAATACGCATCCTTCGCCAGCCTATCTAGTGATTCCGGATCATGGGAAGGGAGGTAGATCAGTCGGTTTTGGGAAGCATACGCCTTTATGTCCTTATACGTCTGGGTACACAGTTTGAAGTCCTGATGTCCAGCCGAGTGTACTTCTTCTATTAGCTGAGCCTGATCATAGGTAGCATCTCCAGCCAGTAGGTAGTCCATCTCACTCCCTTTCACCAAAACGGAGCAGTGTCCCACTGTATGGCCGGGCGTATGGACCAGTTGGACCTCTCCGGACTGCACCAAAGACTTAGCTAGTGGAAAAGCAGTGTTATCCTCTGTATTTAGAGAAATGGGCTTGGGCTCAAACCACTTGGGGTATAAGGTAGGCAGGGCAAAGCTGGGTTTTTCCCACTCCAACTGATGCACCAGTATATCCGTCCCCTCAAAGTAGCTCAGCCCATCAATGTGATCCAGATGTAGATGGGTCAGAATCACCTGAGAAAGATCCTTTACTTCATATCCCAACTTGGCCAACTGAGGCCCTACCTCATCTTCCGCACTTATTTGAAACTTGAAAAGGGTGGTGTTGATGTAGTTGGTAACAAAGCCTTCTGCCTTGAAGTAGTCTTTCTCTAAGACTCTGGCATTCTCTCCTGTATCTATGAGGAACTTCCCCTCAGGATGATCTATCAGCCAAACCATAATGGGCATAAAGTCTTCCCACTCTTTCCCCAATAGCAGATTGATCTTGGCACTTAAGGCACCTCCCTTAGCCGTTTTATAGGCTTTCTTCACTTTCACATAGCCTGTAGAAAAGCCATGTAGAAAACCGTCTCCTTCTTTGAATTTGATGGGTTTCGAGATTGTGATTTGCATTGGGTGAGAGAGCTAGGTATTTACAGGAAGAAATATTCCCTTAATTTCGGGGATTTAGAATTTTGGTTAGATCTGACAAATTGAAAGTTCTTTATTTAACCCAATTTTCCATTTGGATGGATTCCATTCTTCCTAGGTGTTTTTCATTATTAGTAACCATGACCATTTCATGGTAAATGGCAGTAGCTCCTAT
>JBCDBC010000329.1:0-5960 GCA_039184535.1 Bacteroidota bacterium
AGTTGGTTAATAAGGCCAGCCCATTTTCTATGCTTACATCAAATATGCGCTGGCCTGATCCGAAAAAAAAGATTTCCGCAAAATGGAGTTTCACCTCATACACCCCGTCAGGAACGGGAAACTTATAACTGAAGTTCTCCCCTACTCTTTCCGAATAGTAGAGTACATCTGAAGTGGAACCCGAAATCTCCCTGGGGCTTTCAAAGTTGGAAGATGTGCCAAACACCCATTTCGGCTGATCTTCATAAAACAACTTGGCGTCAGGTGTCAGGAAATCATCCCCCCCTGAGTTTACTCTTATAGGTAAAGCACCCGTTTCAAGGGTATCTTTCTTTTCTTCTTCAGAAATAGTCAATCGAAATTCTCTGGAAGCAGTATTATTCACTGCCTGCCCGTCATCTGCCCTGATGGTGAATACCTGCGAACCAAATGCCCCTTCCTGAGATGTGAAGCGAACATCTCCTGTATTGGGGTTAAAGAATACATTGGCGAAATTCACAGTGGGGGGAGTGAGGGTATAAGTCACCGTCTGGTCCTGCTCCTGCACAGGGACTGGATCTGGGCTTACCATGACAGCTAAAGTGTCCGTAAAATCCTGCTCAGCTTGCAGGTCTCCACTTACAGTAAAGGTAGGAGGCGTATTTTGAGGAGCAGCATTTCCTTCAAACTCTATAGCACCAATATCTGGGGCATTCCCGCTGTAGGCTTGTCCCTGTATCTTAAAACCGGCATCTATGGCAGGACTATTTTCTGACAGAGTAAAATAAGGCCTGGGCTTAGCACCACTTTGGGTTACCTGCGGATTTACATCCAGGTTATTGGACCGCTTGAAGTTCTTAGGGCTGTAAGGGTCATACCCACTAGGTCTCCCACCCCCTACTGAGAATCCTCCTTTCAAGACCTTTTCTCCTGTAAAGTTGTGAAAGATGTTATTCTCCACATAGATATCTGATAGTTCTGTGTACCAGTCATAATCTATGTTCAATTCTGCCAGGCAGTCTGAAATAGGCTGTCCCCAGCTTTTCTCTTCATTGATTCTGTACACCAGGTTGTTGCGAACGTAAATATTTTCTGCTTTTCCCCCCTGGAACCAGAATAAGGCCATACTCTCATCTGAGACTTCTACTGTATTATGCTCAAAGCGCAGGTTATTTATTCCCTGGCGTAGCATGAGAATCGCCTTTGGATAGCCTTCTGCAAAGTCGTAGAAGAAGTTGTGGTGAATGTGCCAATCATAGAGCTGTTTTTCTGCCGTTTCCCAGTTGGCGATGAATAGGGAGCTGGAATTCCCGTCCACCACATTATTAAAAACCTCTACTCTATTATTGGTAATCTCTAATGGGTAGCCGTTGACATCACTTATGTTGAAGAAGTTGTCATATACGCGTACACTGTGGTCCCGGTTAAGGTCCTTTGGGTCTGCATGGGTAGGATCTACCAGGCTCATCACATTGTTCACCTCATTACGGTAGATTTCACAATTGTAGGAAGACACATTATGGTACTCTATACAAAAGTTAGGCGCAAGTCCATTCTCCCACAGTCCAAAGTGGTGTACCTTGATCTTAGAATCATGTAGCTTGACATCTATCAGGTCAGTCTCATACCAGGGACCTATAGCTACTACGCCGTATCCACCACCTTTATCTCCATCTCTCTGCTCTATTTCTTCTATGTCAATATTATATAAATCCGCTCTTGTCAGGCCTCCTATATTCATCCCTCCACTTGAGAAATCCTTATTCCCCCAGGAGCAGTCTCGTATGATGATGTCGTGCACTTTGATGTCTTCTCCCCAGAAAAGCCAAATCCCAGTGAAGTAGGTCTTCTCTACCTTAACATCGAAAATCTCCACATTGGTTCTTCTGTGGATAAGGATACCCGCATAGATATTTTTATTCTTCCCATCTATGGTAAAGCCACTAATGGTGTGGTTACCCGTGGTCATGTTGTACTGATTGTAAGCTGAGATCAGGGCTTTTTCCAGTTTATAGGGGAAAGGGGTTCCTTCATAAAAGGAGGAAGCGGCGGTAAGAATGGTTTTATCCATCCCAGCACCTTGGATGCTAACACCTGGTTTCAATACTACCTGTCCTGTTTCTACATAAGTTCCTTCCGCTAGTATGATGGTATGGCCCTCATTAGCTGTCATCTGATCAGCAGCATATCTGAGGGTTTTCCAAGGTTTAGCCTGACTTCCATCTCCGGAATTATCAGAGCCTGAAGGACTTATGTAAAAGTTAGCTGCTTTTTGGCTAAAGGGAATTAGCAAAAGAAGGATAAGAAAAATCGGATATCTACTGATCTTCATTGGGCACATTAGCTAAGGTTCGCTAATATGTGAACGCCCTAAGGAAAGCTTACTTATGTAACTGTAAGGGTTGACCTACTTTCATCTCCCTAACAAGGATAAAGTAAGAAAAGAAGGGAAACTCTACAACTTTCTGAACAGTTCCATTCTCCAACAAAAATCACAACTGCCTGTCTATCAACATATAAAGAGATCATTTAAGCTGAAAAAAAATTCAGAACTCATTTTCATAAATTCTCACTCATTCTCACCCAGGTTGAAAGCCAGCAATTATCATGTAAGAATTGGCAACTTTTTGTCGGCCTATTTTACAAGATCAAAGAAAGACTCATAATAAGAGGAGATTTTCCTTGCCTTATTCTTCCAAGTTTGGGTTAAGGCAAACTCATAGGCGTATCTACCATAGGCCTCACATTGGGCAGGATTATGGTAGAGATCTTCCACTCCCTTTGCCAATAGAGCTGCTGTTTCGTCTGGGGTAGTAACAGGAACCTTTATCCCTGCCCCATCAGGTACCAGGGACTTGGCTCCGTGCAAGTCCAGGGTCAGTATAGGTAAGCCACAGGCCATAGCTTCCAAATACTGGAATGCAGAAGAATCTCTCAGGCTGGTGAACATGAAGAGGTCATGTGTGAGATAGGCTTCCCTAACATCTGCCCAGGGAACCATTCCTCTCCAATCTACCTTTTCTTTCAGGTTGAATTCTGTCAACCATTCTTCCATGAAGGAACCCATTTGACCATCTCCCAGAATGGTTAGCTTAAAGGGAATGTCAGGACTTACCTTGGACAAGGCCTCCAGAACCAGGGGTAGCCCCTTTCTGGGAAAGAGTCTCCCTACCCATAGGATCCTTAGTTTTTCTCCGCGACTTCTTTCGGGAAATTCTTCCGGGAAAAATTCTTCCGGTAAGCTGGTATCCAGAAATAAGTGGGCATTAGGCGCACCTACATCACTGACAAGGTCTAAGGTCTCATAATTAGTGGTTAAAACCAACTCTGCATTTCTCAGGGTCTTTTTAGCGTCTTTGTTAAAAGTAAGTAAGAGCTTACTGATCCAGGTTCTGACTATTTCTAGCTTCCACCAGTGGTAGAAGTATTTCTTGAAGGCCTTAGGAGCATCCTGTCCGCCTCCACAAGGGCCGAAGACCATCTTTTTATTGAGCTTCCAAAGAGAAGAACCTAACTGTGGACTCCCAATGGTGATGTGGTGTATAAGGTCAAAATCTTTCTCTACATCCAGCTTTTTGGCTACTTGATACGCTTTTTTCTGCCAGTACAAATAGTGAACATAAAATCCCAACTCATACTCAAAGAAAATATCTACCCAAGAAGGGAGTGGTACCAGCACAAAATTCAGGTTGGGATGTGGATGTTCCCTGAAAAAGGATTGTACTTCTTCTGAAATATGGTAAGTAGAAGTCAGGCACCAGACCTCATGACCTAGTTCAGCCATGTTGAGGACCATATTATATCCATTCCCCATTTCTCCTCCCTTATTAGGTTCGCAAGCGTAGGCTGATACCAGAATTTTCATACGATTTACCACTGTTTTTTAATCCAATATCCAAGCATCCTGCGGGCATATCCATTAGCCAGATAGAGAGGCACATACACCGGCGGACAATGACGTAAGGTGATGATGGTGAAGTTTCTCAGGTTACCCCCGCCCTTTATATCAAAGAGGTGTTTGTAGAAGTTTTTGAAGGTCTTTTTATTCTTTCTGATTTGGTGATTGCCACTTTCATCTGGAAAGGTGTAGAGGACCGCATCATAGTTACAGTAGATCGTATACCCTTTTCTGGCTGCCCGGTAGGTGAAATCAAAGTCCGCATAATAATGAGGAAGCTTTTTTTCTTCAAAAAGGCCCACTTCTTTAAATACTTCCACAGGGACCCAAAGACCTCTGGCAGGATAGTGAGTAACCTCATGTATTCCGTTCCAGTCTTCTTCTGGCAATATTTCTAGTAATTGGATAGCAGTGGCCCATTTCCAATCCGTTATTTCTCCTCCGAAAAATGGCTTTTTAGTATCATAAGCCACATCAAATGCCCCTAATAAGGATTTGGGTTCCCTCTTCGACCAGTATAGCATTTTCTCCATGAAATCAGGCTCTGCGACCACATCATTATTCAGCGTCATGATAACAGAGGCTTCCTGTTTGAGGGCATATTCCACCCCTAGATTGATGGAAGCAGTCCAGAATAAATTGCCGGGTGTTTCTAATCTGATCACTTCCGGAAATTCATCTTCCAGCATCCTATCTGTCCCATCCGTAGAGCCATCATCTACTATGATAGTTCTAAAATCAGTAAAGGTTTGTTCTCTTAATGAATACAGACACTTTCGGGTAAATTCCTTTCTGTTAAAAACAGGTATAACTATGTAAATCATGTTATGCACTTTTTTGTCCCGACCTGGATAAACAGATCCTGCATTTTATTCATAAAGACGTCCAGGGTGAAATTACTCTCAAACCTGAGTCTACCCTTTCTCCCCATAGCTTCTCTGAGTTCTGGACTATTCATTAGCACCTCTAGCTTATCTGCCACGCTAGCTGGATCCTGAACAGGTACCAAAAAGCCATCCTCCCCATCTGTAACTATACTGGGGATTCCTCTCCATCTGCTAGCCACTACCGGTAGATTAAATTGCATGGCCTCTAATAAGACTATCCCAAATGTCTCGGCTTCATAAAAGGTAGGAAAACAGAATATATCTGCCTGTTTGTAGGCGGCTTGTTTCTCCTCACCTACCAGCAATCCTCTGAATAACACCTCCTTCTGAAGCCCTAAGTGAGTAACTTTTCCTTTAGCTTCTCTTTCATACTCATCCGTAAAAAAGGGGCCCACTATATGGAATTCAAAGCCGGAAACACCTCTTTGTCTCAGTAAATCTGCCGTTTCAATAAGGGTAGTAACTCCCTTAGTTTCTCTTACTGCTCCCACAAACAAAATCCGAATAGTATTGTCCTTTAGTTTAACTACTTTTCCATTGAGCATACTGGCCTCATCAGTTACCCCATACGGAATGACTACCTGTTCTTTTGAGTACATATTAGTCCCATCCTGAGGATTAAAATCTGAAATTAGAATGGAGGCGTCTGATTTATAGTAGGCTCCTCTAAATAAAGGCTTGAGAATTGAAGGTAGCTCCTCATAAGATTCTGAAACACCTCCAGCATGAAAATGAAAAATCACCTTCTTGAAAAAGGGCCTAACAAGATTTAGTATGATGATATCACGGTAAATAGAGATTTTTACAGGCCCTGAGGGTGGATAATAGAGGACATTGATGTTATACTTGATCCTCACCTTAAGAATCTCAACAATTAGCTTGAGTAAATGCAGAATCTTCCCGAACTGAAACTTCCCTACTTCCTCTAAATTTTCTGAAAAGGCCATCCTGACGAAGTATAGCTCAACTTTGTCAAAATTATACTTAACAAGCCGATCAATCATGATGGCCTGTCCATGATAGGGAGGAGGAGTCTGTCCAACGACCAATACTTTTTGCATCAAAAAATTAATCTGTTAATTAATCTTTAGCAGTAATGATACAATCAACAAGTTGCTGTAGTAGTTCGATATCAGCATCCAGATAAAGCACAAGCCTATGCCGAGACCTGATAAACAAACTGAGCTGTAGGTCGA
>JBCDBC010000330.1:0-5958 GCA_039184535.1 Bacteroidota bacterium
ATTTCTACAAAGTCTCCTGAACTCCCATCTCTTATCCATACAAAGTAGGAATTCCCTCTGTCCGGTTTCTGTGGATCACTGGCAAAGAAGTGTAGCCCATGCCTTTTGCTACTTCCGTTCCCCTCCATCTTGGCGCGCCAATGATAGACATACACATCTCCTCTATCCTGGCTGACGGGCGTGTAAATATTGGAGTTGCTTTCCAACGCATCTGATTGGACGAGGCGGCCAGCTTGTACCTGCCAGTTTCCTCTTACCTTTTTCCAGTCTGGGTTAAGCCCCCTGTTAAAGTCATCAAAGAGGAAGCCTTTCTCTCCCGGACTTCTAAATCCCCAATCACTGGCAAAGGCGAGGTTGTAGAACCTATTCGCAAAGCCTACTTTTCCTTTATCTGTATCTTCAAAGTCTATGGTATGACTACCACCGTCATATCTGGTCGCCAGTTCTGCCCGGGTTTCTGGAGAAAAACGGTTGAAGGGAAGTACTATGTCAAATTCTCCCTCATCCAACACAGGCGGATTGACCGGAGGCTTAACCACCGGATCAGTAGGATCACCCGTAATAGGTGGATCCGTTGGAGGATCTGGTGTGGGATCAGGATCAGTAGGAGGAGCCGTTCCTTGTATGGTTCTCCAACTGGCATTCCAACCTGTGCTCTCTGTCCTACCATCAGACTGGAAGGCGATGGTTAAGGCATCTCCACTACTTCTTAGCGTAGGAGGTTTGTTGGATCCGGAGAATCTCCCAATCACCGTAGCATTCAAATTCTTGCCATCATAGACAGTTACCACATCATGATTCTCTTCCGTATCAAAGGCCTGAAAGTTCAATTCTACCCTTTCGCCATTATTAGACTGAATGGTATAGGCCCATCTTTCATTAGGGAGATATGAGCTATTCTCACCACCAGAATCTCTGAAAAAACCTCTGTTTAGCTTTACGGCATAAAACTGGGGGGCACCCGCTCTGCTTACTGAACGCGTGAGGAAGCTGTTTCCAACCAGACCGGAAGTATCCGTTCCACAGATAGTCTGAATCTGGTACTCGTACAGGCCACTTGCCGCCAACCCATTTACAGTTAGAAAAGCATTGGAGGTCTTATAGGCTGTCCATTTCTCATCATTATTCTTGTGCTTGACGTAGATGAGGTAGGCAGTAGCATTGAGGACAGGAGACCACTTGAGCACTGCCCCAAAAGGAAATACTTTTTCTGCTATCAGGTTTTCAGGTGGCGCACACTCAGGATCTTTTCTCTTGGAGGTATAACTGAGCTGGAAGCCTGACTCAGAACTCCTACAGTCAGAGTGAAACTCCAGATACATATTCCCACTGTTAGAAACCAGTGGTGGCGGAATTTTATTTCCTGTAAAACGTCCTAAGAACCTTCCTGAGGGCCCTTGTCCATCATAGACCATTAAGAAATCAAAGGGGACTTCATCTGTTCCTTCCAAGTCCAGCTTATCAAAGGTTAACTGAATAGAAGAAGCCCGGGAAGGCTGAATGAGATAAGACTTATACTGATTCCCAGGATAATTGGCATTTTTTCCGCCTGGATCATAGAAGGTCCCTTTCCTGGCGGTGAGTTTTTGGGGCGCAGGAATACCATTAAGGAGTCTGTAATATCTTTCCCAGTCCCATGCCGGTCCTGGATCTATATGGTTATTATCTCTGAAGTGTTGGTGTCCCTTGATTTTGTAGCAGGAATTGGAGAGCGTTCTGATCCCCATGGTTGCCGGACCTCTAAAAGTCAGTAAGGGATTGATGTTATTTCTCTTACAAATATCCTTAACCAGATTAGCGGAGCTCTCGTACATGGCCTGGGTATACCATACATCTCCTTCATCTATAAAGCCTTCATGTTCTATGCCTATGGATTTGTTGTTATCCGTTTTTACATGAAAGGCCATGTCATCTTCACACACCATCTGGGTAACCTGCCCATCAAAGGAGCGAATCACATAATGGGTAGAAACCCGGGACAGGCTATTCTTAAACCAGGAAATGGCACTGGCGTAAGAGCCTTGGATGGTATGAAGGGTTACATATTCTATTTTGGCACCTCTTCTGGACCCGAAATTTCTGGAATTAGCGGGGGCCCAAATAGCGCCTGCAAAGTCAGTCTTATTCTTTTCCTGTGTACAATTAGGCGCCTCCTCATTTTGAGGGGCGAAAGCAGGCATGGAGGCTGCCGCTCCACTTACATTGATGCTCAACGTATGGGCGCTTAGCATGCGGAAGTTTTCCTCCCCAAAGATGTTCTCGTACTCAAATGTCCTGCTTACCCTGAACCGGTCTCCTGTGTGTGGACGTTCCATTTCTTTCAAAATGGCATAGAACTGCTGATCTTTAGCAAACTCATTGAGGGCGGATCCATCATTCGGGATTTCTGTAAGCTCAGCCAGAATAGGCTCATGCGTGGAGACGGATCTGGCTACAAGCTGATTTCCCTCCTTCTGAGAAAGGATTTTACTGTAAGCCTCTGCATAGGCTAGTATACTGATTCTGGGATCTGCTTTAATCTGCTCTTCTGTAAAAGAAGAGAGGGTAGCGATTTCTGCGAGGCTATTTTTGAAGTAGCCTTTACCGTCCTCTACGAGACCCATCACAGAATAATAGGTAGGTAGCTCCAAACAACTTTCCTTGCCTGGACGGATATGTTTCATACGGGTCTGTGTGTAGGCTACTGCCTCCAGGACACCCTCCGGGATGTTCGGGTAAGTCTCATAAGCTTCATTAAAAAATGCTGCAAATTCATCTCCCACTTGTGCAAAAGAAGCCAAAGACATGAATAACACAGAACACAGTACAAGGAGTTTTCTCATAAGGTTAACGCTTCAATAAAAAGTTTGGTGAGCGCTTTTTGCCTGTTTTAGGATCCCGGATTGGTAATAATACTATTTTCGGTAAAATTTTGGAACCTGCAGACCATATTCCCGTTTTTATAACAAATTATATGCGTATATTTCAAAACTTCTTGAACGAATTATATATTTAATTAGTTTAGAAAGCACATATGCCTAATCATATAGATATCAAAAAGCGAACCGAATTTTTTATTCGTGATCTCCACGCCAGAGAGAAGATGCGCTTAGGCTGGTACAGACAGTTTGGGTTTGGAGAGGACAAAATCAGAAATATTCGTGAAAGAAAAGCGCACCATACTGCTTTCTTACGGAATTTATTGAGAAAGAGAGGAGTTAGTCCGGCTTGGTACGCACGCTTCTTCTACGTAATTGGGCATATCTTTGGTTTCTTCTCTGCCTTCTTCCCCAAGAAGTTCATGGATAAAATTGAGACTATCCTGGAAGAAAGAATTCTTAACAGATATCAGCGCTATCACAAGGAGATGAATATGGACGCCATGCTGCGCTCCATGATAGAATCTCTCCAGCTAAAGAGAATGAATCATAATGAACCTGATCAGGATGTGATGAGTCTTCTTGAGAATTATATTCGTGAGCAGGAAGAGGTACTCACTCAGACATTAGGGAAGAATGTAGGCTTACCAGCTTAGGCTTACTTAAAATCAAATTATAGCTCACCCTAACAGGTCGTTGAGGACAAAGCTATCCGGGAAATGTATTCCCTTCGAGAGCCTGAGGAATCTTAGACCAAGTGTTAATCTAAGCTTCTAAAGAATTTCCTTTAGCGCTTTCAGGACCAGTTCTATATCAGCTTTTCTCACTTCTCCCATGTGGCTAACTCTTAGCAGCTTATCCTTATAAGCTCCCTGGCCTCCTGAAATCTCTATTTCATAGTTCTGAGAAAGTAAGGTCTTAATCTTTTTATGATCCTTTCCTTCAAAGTAGAAGGCCGTGAGAGAATCACTTGGTTGTTCTGCTAGTAACGTTCCTCCTAAGGCTTGAATCTCTGTCCTGAAAAAATCTGCTGTATGGTGCGTTTGGTTCCAGACGCTGGCCAACGTTCGTTGCTGAAACCAGTCAAGTGCAGCTTTCACACCAAACAGGAGGTTGACAGGCGGTGTAAAGGGGAAGCTGTTATCCTTAGCAAAGAGCACATAGCTAGCAAGGTTTTGGTAGTCTCCCGGGAAGGTAGTTCTAAGGTGCTGGATGGCAAGCTCACTCAGCGCAAATACGGCTACGCCTGCTGGATTCATGAGCGACTTCTGACTGGCGCATATGGCACAGTCTATTTGCCAATCATCAAAATAAAAGGGAAGGGCTCCCACAGAAGTAATAGCATCCACCACAATCAGCAATTCCGGATATTTCTCTTTAATGGCAAAGGCTATTTCTTCCAGGTCCAGAACAGATCCACAGGAAGTTTCACAATGGGTGAGGATAATGCCTTTAGGAGTGCTTTTCTCAAGCTCAGTCAGTATGTCCTCTACTTTAGGAACGGAACCCCACGCATATGTTATTGATGATACTTGCAATCCAAGGGTGTTTCCATATTGAACCCATCTATTACTGAACTTACCCATATCCACTACCAGGACCTTTTCTCCTGACTGGAAGAGGCTATACATAGCACTTTCCACGCCTCCCGTTCCAGTACTGTTCATACATACCACCTGACCTGAAGTTTGGAAAAAATATCTTAATCCATTCAGAAGCTTCCCATATATTTCCTCAAATTCTTCCCCTCTGTGGGGAATAACGGGCTGATGAATGGCATCCCATACAAAATCAGGTATGGCAACAGGGCCTGGCGTTAGCATCTTTCTCATGGGAGAAAATTAGAAGGTTTTTCCTTAGCCACAATTTCTTAGGTCAATAATTAAATATTTTTATCTACCTCGAGGGTGAATGCAAAAATGAACAAGCAACAGGGCTGATATGGAAGGCCGCTGCAAGCGACCTAAAACTAGTTTATAAAATCTTTTGGCCACAACTAACAGATAGAGCTTTATCGCTACTAATTCTACCTTGAGAGGAACTTTTCTACAAACCTAGCTGTTATTTTTTCAAATTACGATATGAACATCCTTCTTACTGGTGGAACAGGATTTATAGGTCAGGCACTTACTGAGGCCTTTGCCGAAAAACGCTGGCAGGTGACCATTCTTAGTAGGAGTGCCAGAAGCTCCCCAAACAGATATATCTCCTACCTGGAATGGGACGGAAAAAAAATGCCACTGGGTATGGGCATGTATGATGTGGTGATTAATCTGGCAGGCGCCAGCATAGCTGAAAATGCCTGGACCTCTAAGTATAAAGAAGTTCTTAGGGATAGCCGTATACATGCCACTCAAGCTTGTGTAGACTACATCAACAGAGCCGTCCAGAAACCCAAAGTATTTATTTCCGCTTCTGCTATAGGCTTTTATGGTGGTGCCAGAGATGATAAAACGACCGAAACCGCTGCTGCAGGAGATGATTTTCTGGCCGTTCTTAGCAAAGAGTGGGAAGACGTTTCCAAAAAGGCCAAATGTAGGGTAGTCAATCCACGTATCAGTGTAGTACTAGGAAATGAAGGAGGAGCATTTCCGCTCATGGCTACGGCTTATAACTTTTTTGTAGGCGGAAAACTGGGAAGTGGAAAGCAGGGATTCTCCTGGATTCACATTGATGATGTGGTAAAGGCTTTTCTCTTTTTCATAGAAAATGAACAAATAGAAGGGCCTGTAAATCTGGCAGCACCTGAGCTAGTCAATCAAAAAACATTTTCATCTGCTTTGGCTAAAGCTATGGGGAGGCCGGACGTAATTCCTGCACCTAAATTTGCGTTGAATATGATCTTCGGAGAAAGATCCATTCTCTTCTGGGGCGGTCAATGGGCAGTACCCCAAAAGCTTCAAGAAGTAGACTTCACCTATGATTTCCCGGAATTAAAGGGAGCGTTAGAGGATTTGGTGTAAATCTATTTTGTCATGCCGCAGGGAATCTTGGGAGGGATAGGAATGAGGTAGAGACACAATGACTGAGTTTGAAATATATGCATCTCATTTAAATCCTACTAGCTTGGGGTTTAAACCCCAAGCTAGTAGGATTTAAG
>JBCDBC010000331.1:0-5949 GCA_039184535.1 Bacteroidota bacterium
CCCCTGAGCTGGTAAACATGGTGATCTTCCGTGAGAATACAGAAGATATATACGCTGGTATAGAAGCCAGAGGAGGAACAGAGAAAGCTGAGAAACTCCTGAAGTTCCTCGAAGCTGAGTTTCCTGAAGATTTCAGCAAAATCCGTTTTGGTACAGCTGAAAGAGTGGCCGCTGATGTAGCCCTAAGAAATGGCGCTGGTGGAGGTTCTGATGTAGAAGTAGGATTGGGTATTAAGCCTGTTTCTCGTCATGGTACTGAGCGTATCGTAAGAGCGGCTATCCAGTATGCGATCACACACAAGCGTAAGTCTGTAACCATCGTACATAAAGGAAACATCATGAAGTTTACTGAAGGTGCTTTCCGCGACTGGGGATATGAAATAGCTGAGCGCGAGTTCGGTGATCATGTATACACTTGGGCACAGTACGACAGAACGGCTGCTGAGAAAGGAAAAGATGCTGCAAATGCTGAGCAGGATGCTGCCATGGCTGCCGGAAAGATCCTGATCAAAGACGCCATTGCTGACATCGCCCTTCAGCAGGTACTGACTCGTCCTAAGGAGTTTGACGTAATCGCTACGCTGAACCTGAATGGAGACTACCTGTCTGACGCACTAGCTGCTCAGGTAGGAGGTATCGGTATCGCACCTGGTGCCAACATCAACTACGACACAGGACATGCCCTTTTCGAAGCTACGCACGGTACTGCCCCTAAGTATGCTGGAAAAGACATGGTAAACCCATCTTCCGTGATCCTTTCTGGTGTATTGATGCTTGAGCACATGGGATGGCAGGAAGCTGCTGACCTCATTACCAAAGGAATTGAATCTGCTATCTCCAGCAAGAGAGTTACTTATGACTTCCACCGTCTGATGGAAGGAGCTACCAAGCTAAAGTGCTCAGAGTTCGGAGATGAGATCATCAAAAACATGGACTAAGCTTAGTCCTTGAGAATAGAAAAAGGAGTCGTCTCATTTCGAGGCGACTCCTTTCTTATTAGCTAATTTTGATCTCTAAGTGGAGAGAAATTTTGCCACGAATTCACTAATTGATACGAATAGTAAATGCTAGGCAATAGATCCTATTCGTGCTCATTAGTTCATTCGTGGCTTAGTATTTCTTTAATGATACTGAATGGCTAAAGATTTTTACTTGAGAATTCCGGTACTCCTATGCCGTCAACACAGGTTCTCCTAACCATTCCTGAATCTGCTGTCTTACCATAGCTGTTTTGAAGTAGTTCATGTGGAAAATGTCCTGCCTCTCATCATACACCTTGTGCTTGATGGGAAACCTCCATGCGCCCGGTGCTTCAAAACATCCCTGCGTAGGTACTACTACGTCATTCTCAGATTGCTGGAACAGCTTGTCTACAGCTGAGTTCATCAGGTAAGACTTGATGTTACGGCTCTGAGGGTTATAGTTAGCGCCTATTCCATAGATAGCAGTCTTGTGCTCATAGTTAGCGTTCAGAGTTTGTAGAAACTCATTATTGTTAGCATCCGACTGATAGCTTAATCCTGGAAGATGGGTAATGGCAGCACTGCCTATAGTTTTAACTACTGCCAGTATCCCTGATAAGAATTTGCTCACGAAAGGAACAGGAATCAGGGCTGACATCAGCATATACCTATTCAGTAGGCTCTTTACATTCTCAGGATTAGCCAAAGCCGTTCCTTGGTTACAGGCGGCTACCAACAATGCCTTATTGATGGTGATCTTCCTTCCTTTGGTATCATTGGAAGCCACTCTTCTGATAAATTCTCTGGCTACCAAGCCTCCTCTACTAGCAGTCAATAGATCAAAGCTGTGCGCTCTGTCTTCTGGCAGGTTGTCCAGCAACCACTCTACATTGTCAGCTGGGCTCTGGTGTAGGTTCGGATGGTCAAAGGCGATGATTCTTTCTCCGTAATGGGCATTGAGCACATTCATATTCTCAGACGCTATCAGCGGACCGAAAGAGCCATCTGTATTTTTGAAGGTACCAGGTATCATCAAAAGGGTAGAACCTTCTGTCTCAGCTATACCTGAGCGTGCAAACTGATCCCAGTTAGGGATGCCATTTCTGACAGCCTGATTGGCGACCAGATTAAGCCCATAGGGACGATTCTTATTCTCATACTTTTTCACAACGCCCACTACTGTCTTTTCTACTTTTCCTGATATTACGCGGATGACTCTTTTGACTAGACCTTCTTTTTCTCCTCGGGTCATCATAGAACCAGCAGTAGCTGCTACTGCCTTTTTCCTGGGAATGAGGAAGGTAACTGCATTTTTAGCTGAGGAGGATCTGGTGGCTACTTCGGGGAAGATCCACTGGGGGATACCCGCTTCATCATAGTGAAGAATAGCCAAAGGTGTTTTCCCATCTTTTATAGGAACATCCATGTTAATAGGTGCTAGTTCGCCACTCAGGCTTCTGGTAGCGGTAGCTTCTCCATCATCCATGACTTCCATTTCAAACTCATGCATGAGTTCCAGTTGCTCCTCCTCTAAGGCAGAAAGGAGAGATAATCTTTCTTCTTCATGATCATTCATAGAGCGGGAACGGGTAGCCTGGTGAGGAGCGACTTCTTCTATGAGGCCAGTTAGGCCGGGGGCTTGCAGGGTTACGCCATCTTCACAGATCTGTATAGAGGCGTTGTTGCCGTTGAGTTGGATTGGGGTATTCATGGCTGTGTATGCTTTTAGGTTCGGTTTTACCTGTTTATGGTCCTAGAGTGAAAATAGTGGCTATTTTTAAACAGAATACTAACGTATTTCGCTAAATCGAAGGAAAAATACAACTTTTAAGGGGTAAGTGGCTGGTTTAGAAGGGTAGTGGGAGAGCCAAGTATTACCCTCTCTGATACTCCGCCCACCCTCTCAGCTTATCCACTGCTGCCTGGAAGTCTTCTGGTAGCTCACTGTCGAAGCTCATGCGCTCCTTTTTGGTGGGGTGGTCAAAGGAGAGGGATTTGGCATGTAAGCCCTGCCGTGGCATGAGGGCCATGACGTTTTTGATGAACTGCTGATACTTCTTAGTTTTGGGACCTTTGAGGACTTTATCGCCTCCGTATTCCGTGTCATGGAAGAGGGTATGGCCAAGGTATTTCATGTGTACCCGTATCTGATGGGTACGCCCTGTCTCCAGCTTACAGCTTACCAAGGTAGCTACTCCATAGCGCTCAATTACTTTGTAGTGGGTAACGGCATGTTTCCCTGATTCTCCGTTAGGGAAGGTGTAGAAGATTTTACGGTTCTTAGGGTGTCTGCCCGTATTGGCAATGATGGTGCCTTCGTCCTCCTTTACATCTCCCCATACAAGTGCTAGGTAAAGTCGATCAGTAGACCGGTCGTAAAACTGCTTGGAGAGATGGGTGAGGGCGAACTCACTCTTGGCTATGACCAGTATGCCGGAGGTGTCCTTGTCAATTCTGTGTACCAGACCTGGTCTCATACTATTGGTTTCTCCCTTAGGTTGGGGGAGGTGCTGGAAGTGCCATAAGAGGCCGTGGATGAGCGTACCCGTTCTGTGACCTATGCTGGGATGTACCACCATACGAGGCGGTTTCTGCACCACGATCAGGTCATCATCCTCATACATGATGTTAAGTGGGATATTCTCAGCTTCCAGTTCCGGTGGAGGGGGATAAGGAAGCATGAGTTTGATCACGTCGTTAGGACGAGTTTTATAGGAGAGTTTGACGGGCTTATCATTGACGGTGATCGTCCCTGCCCTGGAAGCATTCTTGATTTTGGAGCGGGAAGTATTGGGAAGCAGATTAGAGATGTATTTGTCTATTCTCATAGGCTGCTGGCCTCCTGTTACGATGAGGGTATAGTGTTCAAATAATCCATCCTCTTCAGAGGAATGTTCTTCCCTGTCAAAGCTTTGGTAATCCTCCTTATTGCTGCGGTGCTTAATGAGGGCTTTGTTTTCTTTCTCAGCCATCCGTTACCTCCTTTCTGGGAAATAGTCTGGGCTTATCCAGGTTGAGCTTCCATACCTTAGTGCTTAAGTAGAATAAGACGATTCCAGATATCATGAGAATAGTCGAAATGATCTCTGCTTGTGTGATTTCGAAGCCTGCTAAGTCATAGGTAGAGTTTACCCTGATTTTTTCTATCCAGAAGCGCTCAAGCCCATTGAAGAAAAGGTAGATACCGGAAAGTTGTCCCCAGTAAGGAAGCCTTTTCCTGATACTCCAGAGAAAGGCAAAAATCATCAGTGCCAAAGTGATCTCATAAATAGGTGTCGGGAAAACGGGTTGAGCCAACTGATGGCAGAAGTCTCCTTCACAGCCTGGAATAGGGATTCCCTGATTGAGTACGTTATGCGGATAGTTATATGCCCACACCCAATCCGGCAGGAAGCTTAGCCAGTCTGGTTTAGGGGCAGTGTTAATAATGCCCCAATCTCCATCTCCTGAGACTTGACAGCCCATTCTTCCTATTCCATAGCCCAGCATCAAAATGGGGGATGCCATATCTGCAAATGGGAGAATCGGATAGCCTTTCTTCACCACATAGTAGCCTATGCCTACGGCTGCACAAATCAATCCTCCATAAAAGGTCAATCCGGAGAATGAGAGGAGAGAACCCATAGGATCTGCTACGAAGTCTTCCCAATACTCAAGATTATGGAAGATTTTGGCTCCCAGGATACCTCCGACAAAGGCTATCGTACATATGGTTCCTAATTCATCAGATATGCCCCATCTTATGGCCTTCTTTTGGGGTTCTGTATCTTTCAGCCTGTTCCAACTCCAATATTGATAGGTAGCAGTAAGTCCTCCTGAGATCAGGGCCCATAGCCAGGAACCTTTGAGGGAGAACATAGCCTCTTCAGGATTTCTCACGTGAAAATCATAATCCTCTACCCATAATCCCAACTTGTATCCTATTAGGCTCATCACCAAAATATTTGTGAGAATAGATCTTAAGCTGATAGGTCCTCCTACTGAAATGATTCTTCTTTGAACATGAAAAACGCCTTCTGTCTCCTTTCTCCTAAGCTCATATCTGGCCAGGTAATACCCCACGATGAATACTATCCCAAAGAAAAAGCCGAAGGATTGAACCGGCCATACCCAGTCGGTCCCAAAAACATCATTCACAAAATCACTGACCCTAGGATACATAAAAGAATCTCACATGTTACTTTACGACGTGGCGTCTCTGCGTGAAATACATGCTACAAAAGTACACAATAGACTGAAATGGAGGGCATAAAAAAACAGGGAAAACCGGGAGGGTTCCCCTGCCATGCACAATCATGAAAACACACTTAACCTAAATTTTTTCTGTATTGTTAAAAAAAAGACTAACACGGCCGAAAATTGTTTGAACATCGATCGATTTTTTTTTGGTAGATTAGAAATAGATCTAACATTTGAGTATGAGAACTACGCTACTATTTGTCGGAATCCTCCATTTTTTATGTTTCAGTACCTATGGCCAAAATTTGGCTTCTCTTCAGAAAGGCTGGGGCGGATTAGGATATTCTCCTGATCTCACCTCTCATTCAGAGCTGGAAAAGGAACTGTTTAAGGAGTGGAGTAAAGAAGGGAAACCAGATGAGCTGTGGATGTTAATAGCAGCAGACCCGGAGGCTAGTAAGGCAGACTTTGAGATTGCCAAAGCCAAGAGACAGAAGATGATTAATGATCTGGAAAAGCAAAAGATTAGAGGAAGGCGGAATGTGTCTCAGCTCTTTCGGATTCAACGCTACCTTAAGAAACACTTTCTCCAGACCTATGATCCCTTTGCTTCCTACTGGGACATGTTCTCTACCAAGAGATATAATAGTGCTATGGCCACGCTGCTCTATTCAGAGGTTTTTGCACACTTTGATATCCCACATGAAAGATGGTCAAATGCGGTTTACAGCTATATCAGGGTAGATCCTGCCGGTATGGATGAGTATATAGATCCACTGGACCAACCCGAAGATAATAGCCTGGAGCC
>JBCDBC010000332.1:0-5945 GCA_039184535.1 Bacteroidota bacterium
CTCCACGACTATGAAAAAGTCACTATTTTTCATTTATGCTATATGCCTGTTAGGTCCCTGCGCCATGTTGGGACAAGTGCACGGAAATCTACAGTCAGCTACTGGTAACTCTCTCAATATTCAAGTTCGCGTTCTCCAAGATGCATCCTGTAAGGGATGTGATGATGCTATAGTTGAGGTTCTATTTGATCAGGAAGAAGGAGTAGCCTATGATATTGAGTGGAATACTTCTCCTATTCAATACGGTGCTGTGGCTAAAGGATTAGGTTCAGGTTTCTATGTAGCTACAATTTCTACTAGCGAAGGTCAGATAGATGCTGGTGCGGCTTCAGTAGTGGAAACACTTTCTCAGGCTGATATTCAAGCCAGCGTAAAAGCTTATCCTAATCCTTCTCAGGGAAACCTTTTTGTGGAATTCAACCAATTATGGGAAGGTGCCAACCTGGATCTCTTCAATCTTGTGGGACAAAAGGTGTTACACAAGGACCTTACCTCTAGACTTCTTCACTCATTGGACTTAAGTGATCTGGATAGGGGGGTATATCTCATGAAGATTAGCCTAAGCCATTTAAATAAAACCGTTACTAAGAGAATAGTCCTAAACTAGTTCGCAACTTCTCCTCCCTGGTACTTTTCCAATAGCTGTGTGAACTTGAACCTTTCCTTATAAGATTCATAAGCCGGGTCATATTCAAACTCTAGAATGGGAAAGCCCATCTGAAGCGCCAGCTCCATGTGCTTATAGAACTCATCCTCATCATTTTGATTAGCAAATATTTTGGCCATAAGCCCATAGTAGAGGCTATTCTCAGGATCAAGTTCTATGGATTTACGTGCATCAGTCAAGGCGTCATCATACTTCTTCTGTAGAAGATAGAGAAATGCTCTATTGAAATAGGGTGATGGAAGATTAGGAGAAAGCGTGATGGCTGTGGAGTAATCCTGCTCTGCCAAACTATAGTTTCTTCTATTCCTGGCTAGATTTCCTCTCTCATTATAGGCCATGGCATGTTGAGGGTCTATTTTTATCACCTTATTATAGTCTGCCATAGCCTGAGAATAGTTCTGACGTTCTACCTGAAGAATCGCCCTCTTAAAGTAGGCCTCTGCATAATTAGGCTTATTTCTGATGGCACGATTGTAATCCGCCATAGCATCATCATAGTTCTTCAGCTTATAGTATAGGCCCGCTCTCCCGAAGTAGGTCTCAGCATATTTAGGTGCTTTCTGGGCAGCCGTATTGAAATCCGCGATCGCATCAGTATAGTGCTTCATATAGGTCTGAAGAATCCCTCTCCCTACAAATGCTCTTACCGAGTCAGGTGCCAGATTAATAGCAGCATTAAAGTCTTCCAGTGAATGTTCATAATCCTTCACTTCACGATAGGCTATCCCTCTATCCATCAGGAGGGTAGGATTTTTTCTATCAGACTTTACCGCTTGGTTTAGGTCGGCTAATGCTTTTCTCCAGTCTTTAAAGCGTGCATACAACTTAGCCCTGTGATAGTACGCTTTTGAAAAGCTGGGATTTATTCTCAGGGCAGCGCTGTAGTCCTCAATGGCTTGATCATATTGCTCATCTAATACACGAAGATCTCCTCTTTTAACATATGCATTTAGGTAGGTGGAATCTAAGGAGATGGCTTTATTATAATCTTCCAGAGCTTCTCCCTTACGGGACTGGATCTGAGAAAGAACCCCTCTGTGATAATATCCATCTGGACGGGAAGGATTCATTCTGATGGCCTGGTTGAAATCTCTACTGGCTGCACCATAATTTTTCAGAGCCACATACATATTCCCTCTGTTAATATAGGCCTCCTCACTAGAAGGGTTAATCCTGATCGCCTGATTTACGTCAGTAAGTGCCTTATTAAATTCTTCTTGTTTGAAGAACATCATGGCCCGCTGGTAATAAGCTTCTGCATTAGTGGGATCTAGCTCTATGGCCTTTGTTAGGTCATTTTCGGCAGCCTGATCTTCATTATTTGTCAAGTAAATGCTCGCACGGGCAAAGTAATATTCCGGCTTTTCAGCATCTATTTCTATGGCGGCAGAATAGTCTGTCAGTGCCAGATCATTGGCCCCTTTTTCTTTTTGAACGTTCCCTCTTTCCAGAAAGGCTTCCGCATAGCGAGGTCTCAGTCTAATCACCTCATTTAGGTCAGAGATGGATTTATCATTCTCTTTGTATAGGTGGAAGAGTTTTCCCCTGGCAAAACGCGCATTTACATGATTGGGATTAATATCTATGGCCTTGTTCAAGTCTTCCATTCCCTTTTCATAGTCCTGCACGTCTATTCTGATCACAGCACGCTCAAAATAAGCATCCGGATTTTCAGGATTCAGCCTAATGACCTGATTAAACTCAGCTAGTGCTTCCTGCTTTTGGCCACTCTTGTAGTAAAGTTTTCCTCTACCAAGGTAGGAGTTTAGGTAATCTGGGTCCAACTGAACAGCCCTCCCGAAGTCCGCAAGCGCTTCTTCTGTTCTTTCAAGTGAGGTAAACAGAAGTCCTCTGTAATAAAATGAAGGCGCATATGCTGGATTAAAAGAAATCGCCTTATTAAAATCCTCAAGGGCCTGTTCATTCTGCTCCATGGATATGAACAAGCTTCCCCTATTCAGGTAAGCATCTATGAAGGTACTGTTTAGTTCTATAGCCTTGTTAAATTCCTGTAAAGCCTCTTCATACTTCTGCTGCTTTGTAAAGATAACTCCCCTATCACTATATGAGTCTGGAATATTAGGGTTCTTCTCTATTAATCTTCCAAAATGTGCCAATGCGTCATCATACAAGTCTGTGTTTTTGTAACATTGTGTGAGGATAAGATCAACAGCATTGTTATTATTCTGTCCCAGTGAGCCTACCTGCTGGAAGAGAGTGATAGCTTCCTGGTATTTTTGCTGCTCAAACTTCTGCATACCTAATGCCCAGAAAATCAACTCTTCCAGCTCTCCATAAATCCCCTCTTCAGCTCCCTCTATGGAACTCTTGGATACATTAAAGGAAGATCCTTCTGTGCCAGTGAAGAGGTATTCATCGTATAGATTCGTAGATGTGTAATTAAAAACTACCTCATCAGGGGAGTGGGACCCCCAAATGACCAAATTGGCATTACAAGTTTCTCCTAAGGTGAGAATGGCCTGATCTTCCTGGGGACAGCTTACATACTGATACATCAGCGAAAGCTGTAAGTTATTTTCTGCTTGAAACTCTTCAAGGGAAGCGAGAATGTTGTTCTTATAAGTTTCATCTTCCGTTCCACAACTTTCTCCATCAGGGAAAGGAAGAATGAGTACGTTATAGGTGTCTTCCTGGTTAGGGAAAGGACAATTTCCCTGGTTCATAAAATTAGCGATCAGTCGCTGGGTATAAGGCGTAAAAAAGCCATAAACCCCTACTGCTACCATGAGGATGAGGGCTATCCCCATCACTATTTTCCGTGTCCTATGCTTACGCACAGAGGGAAGACTATTGATATCGGGTACCTTAAATTCTCCCTCCTCCTCAGCACTCATCTTCAGCTTAGTACTCCAATTCAGGAAATCCTGCTTATCTCTGTTGACATACAGTCCTGGTTTGAAAGACTGACGCGTAATCTCTCCATCCTGTTCTACAGATAACACCTCATACTGCAGGCTGTCATCCCGAATGGTTACATACCCAAACGCCTGCTTAAGGGTTTTGCTATCAGCAAGCTGGGAATAGTATTCTACCGGAAGATTATAAGACTCTTCAAAAAAGCCAATGGAAATGACGGAAGGCACACCTGCCTTCAGCAGTTCATTCACTAACCCTGGCTTAAAGATCCCTGTAATGAAAACCATCTTCAGGTTAGGGAGATCTCCCAGATACTCTCCCAGTTTAGTAGGCTCTACTATCTTACTTTTCCCACTGGAATCAGGAAACAGGAGAATGTTTCCACTGATGACACCACCAGAGAGGTGTATGATGGAGATTCTGCTCTTCAGCTCTTCATCCTGGACCAAATCCAGAAAATAGCCTTCGTCAGAATTCGTGGCATTTCTTACTTCACAAATCTCCTCATCTACCAATGGCTGCAGGCTACTAGCTACTTCTTCCAACTCCTGATCTACAGAAACCGGTCTTTGCTTACTTGCCTGTCTATTGGTATAGGTTAGGAGAATTAAAGGTCTTTCCTGGATACTAGTCATACTCCATACTGCAGATAAATGTAGTCAGTAAATATATGGTTTTCTGATTCCACTAAAATCCCTTGATGATTAGACTGTTTTAATCATAAGTCAACCCCTACTGATACATGTTTAAGCGGATATCAGGCTGTACTTAGAAAAAGCATTTCGATTTGCGAATAATACTTATCCCCATCAATAACGTTCGAATATGATAATTCATTCAACTTATTCTTAGGAAAACCCTTCTTCTGTCCCGACCATTCCATTTCTTACATAAAGAGCTGTATAGAAACATTATTCTTCTCAGCATCAAAAAAAGTTTTTATATATTCCGCAATATCAGAATTTTTATTGTCCACAGACTACTACACTATGCAAGCAATCATCGCAGAATTTATTGGCACATTTATTCTTATCCTCCTGGGAAATGGAGTGGTAGCCAACGTTATTTTGAGAGAAACCAAAGGGTTTAATTCAGGCCCGCTCGTCATTTTTCTGGGTTGGGGAATGGCCGTTTTTATTGCTGTAGCCATTGTAGGTCCTTACAGTGGTGCCCACCTTAACCCTGCCGTTTCCATAGGATTAGCAGTTGCGGGGGCTTTTGACTGGGCGCAGGTCCCCGCATACGTACTTGCACAAATGGCAGGTGCCATGACTGGGGCTGGATTTGTCTGGCTGATGTATAAAGACCACTATGGTCGCACGGAAGACCAAGGCGTAAAGCTAGCTACTTTTAGTACGGGTCCAGCTATCAGAAACATTCCTTCTAATGTGTTTTCAGAGATACTGGGAACTTTTGTGCTGGTTTTTGCTGCTCTATACTCCGTGGGAGCAGACCTGACGCTGGCAGACGGAACTTCAGGAACCATAGGGTTAGGGACGCTAGGCGCCTTACCTGCCGGCCTGGTCGTATTTTCTATTGGTATGTCTTTAGGGGGTACTACAGGATATGCCATTAACCCTGCCAGAGATCTGGGTCCAAGAATCATGCATGCCATTCTTCCCATAAGCGCTAAAGGAGATAGTGACTGGAGTTATGCATGGGTACCGGTGATTGGCCCTATATTAGGAGGGATTTTAGCAGCTGGTTTGTACTTCTTGCTAGGATCCTAGTTGGAATCCTTCATGATAGCAGAAAAATTTGATCACTTATGAGATACTTAGCTGTAATTATCGGATTGCTCATATGCTCCTTGCCCCTGGCAGCTCAGCAGACAGATAAAGAACGTTTTGATGCGCAGGCTACCAGCATGTATAAGCAAACGGTTCCTCTTATCTATGAGGCGGAGGTAAAAGCGCAGGGACTCGATCATTTCTTCATTCTGGATACTAGAGAAAAGAAAGAGTTTGAGGTGAGTCATATCCCTGGTGCCCAATATGCTGGCTACCTAAAGTTCCAAAAGTCTACTGTGAAAAATCTCCCAAAGGACACCCCTATCCTGGTCTACTGTTCCATAGGAGTAAGGAGTGAGCACATAGGAGAACGTCTCAAGAAAATGGGCTTTGAAAATGTTCAGAACCTTTACGGTGGCATATTCGACTGGAAAAATAATGGAAATGAGGTGGTAGACACAGAAGGGCAGGTGACAGAAAACGTCCATACTTATGATAAGAACTGGAGCCAGTGGCTATTCAAAGGGACCAAAGTCTGGTAAGACTCCGACTTAACGCTAAAAAGAATCATCTCGCCTCTTTCTTTTTTGTTCATTTTGCCTCCAGAAAATCTTTTTCTGCTTTCTAGTGTTTCATATAGATGTTTGACTAACTTCGATTTTTCAAATTCA
>JBCDBC010000333.1:0-5938 GCA_039184535.1 Bacteroidota bacterium
ACCCGCCCCCCAGACCCCCGCACAAACCCCCCCCCCCCACCAGCCTCACAGAACCCTGACACACCCCCCCCACCCCCACAGACAACAAGCCACTCAACCCACTACCCGGACCACCAGCACGTAGTAGGAAAATGGGGATTGAGAAGATCCCTGGGTAAGCGATTTGAGTTTGAAGGAAACGTCTATGCCGGATGGGAAACCTCGCTAAGTTCTAGCTTTGAGCATAATGATATCACCACTGGTATTCAATTAAGGCTGGGATTCCATTAAATTGGAGACCTAATTTTTTACATAATGATACTTGAAATCGCGATTCTCCAGGTGAAGCCCGGCATGACAGCTTCCTTTGAGAAAGACTTTGCCACTGCTAGCCAATACATCAGTTCCATTGAAGGCTATATTACCCATAGCCTGAAAAAGTGCCTGGAAGATGATCATAGGTACCTTCTACAGGTGGAGTGGGAAACGCTTGAGGCCCATACGGTAGGGTTCAGAACTTCTGATGTTTATCAGGAATGGAAGAAACTCCTTCATCATTACTATGATCCTTTTCCTGCAGTGGAACACTATGTAGAAATCTAGGAAGTTCTGCCTTCTGAGGCAGCAAATTCCAACTAACTTTCGTTTTTATAGAAACCCCAAATGAAGGAATCCATGTAAGTGAGTACATAGCCTCGAATGGTCGAAATATGAGAAAAAGCCTTTTACTTTTGCTAACAGTATTTATCCTTAGCCTGATTGATGCCTGTATATGCAGGGACTCCAAGTATCTGGACTTCGATGAAATTACCATAGTAGTGGATGAACCTGCTATTTCTCAGGGAGATAGTCTGGTACTCTTCCTGGAACCCCTGGGTGTGAAGTACGTAGGACAGGCTTCTCCGGCTTTCTCTTTATTCTCCTCTGCCTATGCAGCCATAGACTGCGACTATGGATGGGGAGGATTAAAGTTCCCCCTTTCATCTGTCCGTATTAGCAGTGATCAGGATTTTCATGCTGACTATCCTTCTGGAACTGAGTTAAATGAGCTATTCTTCCTGGATACTTATGTCTATGAAGCCCCAGGTGAAGATAGGATTAAACCCTTAGCGGAAGTAGACTTACAGAGCCTAATCTCATCAGAACTCATTCTGAGAGAATTTCCCACTGCCTCCAAGGAGCATATTTTTCGAATAGACCTCCTACGCGAAAAAGGAGATACCCTCACAGCTTTTTCTCCCAAGCTGAGTTGGGAGTAGTTTTCTGAGAGTTTCGTACTTTCATGTCAACGAATATGTTGTCATGATACATGCCTGGCTTCACAAACCTTATCCGTTTCTTTCCGCCTTAAGAGCAAGGATTCTATTGGTAATCAGCAGCAGTTTGTTTGTGTATTTCTTCCTCTTGATTTATCAGCCTTTTGGTGGAGCTGAAGTACCAGATAAACCTGTCTTCTTCATCGGCTTTGCTACCTCTGTCCTGATTGGGCTTGCCTCAGGCTACCTTTTGTTCCCATCTATATTTCCCAAATGGTTTGTAGCAGAAGAATGGACTATCAGAAAAGAAATATTCTTATTGGGAAGTGCTTTATTTCTGATTTCTGTATTAAACTACCTCTATAATTCTATTATAGGTGCTAATTATGCCCCTCAACATAGCTTGCTGGAATTCGTTGGAATCACCCTGTCAGTAGGAGTTTTCCCCATTCTGGGACTCATCTTTTTCCTGGAGCTATATATGCGAAAACGAAATGAGGAGGCAGCTAACAAGCTTTCCTTGCCTTTGTCAGCCTTAACAGAAAGGAATGTTTCTAAGCAAGTCGTAAGCATCGCTTCAGACAACTTAAAAGAAGAAGCATTTTCGCTATCTATTGAGTCTTTCTTGTTTGCCTCTGCTGAAGGGAATTACTGTACCTTATTCTTTCTGGAGAATGAGCAATTAAAGCGAAAACTTCTGCGTCTCAACATGAAAAACCTGGAGAGCCAACTCCAGGAATATCCATTTCTCATCCGTTGCCACAGGTCTTACCTGATCAATAAGGAAAAGGTGAATCAAATGAAGGGGAATGCCCGAAGTATGGTACTTAAACTGGAGGGGTATCAGGGGGAAATTCCCGTTTCCAGGGCCTTTTCTAAAGAAATGCTATCTGGTTAATTCTCCCCTCTTCTACTCTTCTTTAATATGAAGCTATTCTTACTTTCATTTCTGTGCCTACTTGTATACCTTCTCCCTTTTCCTTCCCAAGCGCAGGAAACTAATGACTATCCTAATGTGGTGTTCATCATGGTGGATGATCTGGGATGGAAGGATACAGGATTTATGGGCGGCAGCTTTTTTCATACACCACATATAGATCACCTGGCATCAGAAAGTCTGATTTTCACCCAAGCCTATGCTGGAGCTGCTAACTGTGCGCCCAGTCGGGCCTGCCTGTTCACCGGCCAGCAAACTAGCAGGCATGGCATCCTTACGGTAGGGCCTTCCGAAAGAGGAAAGGCAGAAACCAGGAAGTTGATCCCCATAGAGAATACAGATACCCTATCCAATGAACAGTTTACCTTCATCCATCTCTTCAAAGAAAGAGGCTATCAAACTGCCTCCATTGGAAAATGGCACCTAAGTGAAAGCCCCGAATTACAAGGCTTCGATATAAATATTGCAGGAAGCCGGAGAGGAAACCCCGGAAAGAATGGCTATTTCTCCCCTTATCATGTTAAGCCTCTTCAGGATGGCCCTGAGGGAGAACATCTCACTGACAGATTAACTTCTGAGGCTATCAGCTTTATGAGAGAGAATAAGGATCAGCCTTTCTTTTTGTATCTCCCTTACTATGCTGTGCATACCCCCCTGGAAGCAAAGGACCGTCTGATAGCTAAGTACCAACAAAAGAAACAGAATGAATCATCAGATATCCATCCTGTCTATGCTGCCATGGTGGAAAATACAGATTGGAATATCGGCCGATTGCTGAACACTCTGGACAGTCTGAACCTTAGCCAAAGCACTTTGGTCATTTTCACTTCAGATAATGGAGGTATAGCCTCTATTTCTTCGCAAGCGCCTCTAAGAGCGGGCAAAGGCTCCTATTATGAAGGGGGAATTCGTATCCCTTTGACCATGAGATGGCCTGAAAAATTCTCTCCAAGGCGGATCACCCAGCCTGTTAGCTTCCTGGATTTCTTTCCCACCTTTTCTGACCTTTTGGATTTACCCATTAAGGATTATGAGATAGACGGACTGAGTTTGTTCAGGTCTACAGAAGGGGATATGTTAGCTGAGAGAACCTTATTCTGGCACTTTCCCATTTATCTTCAGGCCTATGATGGAGAGAAAGACCAATCAAGAGACCCACTATTCAGGACCAGACCAGGATCAGTCATCAGGAAAGGAAAATGGAAACTCCACCACTATGTTGAAGATGATGCATATGAGCTATATGATTTGATTACAGATCCTGGAGAATGGAAAAATCTCGCAGGAGAATTCCCCGATAAACTCAAAGAGCTACAAACTTTCATGGAAGAATATCGGACTAAGGTCCATGCGCATCCCTTCTGACCCTAATCCTGCCTACCAAGAGTAGGATTTCGTCCTGCTCATCCCTAATCCCTCCCATTGGTACCATTCATTTTTTCTGGAAAAGAGTTGAGCATAGATTTAGCTCATCACAATGTTAATCCACATTCACATGGCACTCAATAAAACGGAACAACAAAGAATCATCAGCAAGTATGGAACCTGGGCAATCGTAACAGGCGCCTCCTCAGGATTAGGAAAAGCCCTGGCAGAAGAATTGGCGGCAGCCAGTATGAACCTCATACTGGTTGCCCGAAGGGAAGAGATTCTGAATGAGATCGCCCTGAAATTCAAACGCCAATTTGGGATTTCCACCATTACCCTTTCGGCTGATTTATCCACTCAGGAAGGTGTTTCAGCTATTATTAATACATCCAATGAGCTTGATGTAGGTCTGCTGGTTACTGCTGCAGGATTTGGGACCTCCGGCAAATTCCTTTCTGCTGATGTGGAAGAGGAGTTACGTATGCTCTCCGTCAATTGTGAAGCCGTTCTAAGGTTAACCCACCATTTTGGACAGACCTTTAAAGAGGGTAAGCATGGAGGAATCATTCTCTTCAGTTCCATCGTAGCCTTTCAGGGTGTTCCCTATTCTGCTCACTATGCCGCCACCAAGGCCTATATCCAAACCCTTGGAGAAGGACTGGCAGTAGAATGGAAAGGTTCGGGAGTAGACATACATATAGCTGCTCCTGGCCCAGTAAAAACAGGCTTTGGAGAAGTAGCCAATTTGGACATGGAAAACGCACAGGATCCAGCCGTACTGGCTCCTGAAATTCTCAAAGCACTGGGAAGAAAAACCATTAGTTTTCCAGGTTTCCTTACCAAGTTCCTCACAGCTTCCTTGAGTCTACTCCCCAGATGGGGGAAAGTGCGCGTCATGAAACTTGTCATGAGCGGCATGACGAATGCAGACATAAACTGAACATATCATAGATTTCTCGTTTGCAGATCCCTGTTGACAGTTCATATCAACAGGGATATCTTTTTGTCGAAAGTTACCAGAAAAACGGTAGTTCAGCCTTCCACAAGTATCTATCATTATTGAAGGTTTGCCTTATTTCAAGGGGGCGAAAGTCATCTGAAATGGCGCAGAAAACAGGATATTTGAAGGTTTATTCAATCATCTCATAAACAAATTAAGATAACTGAATATTTGAATATGCCGTTCAACTTTCCTAAATTATGTTTTCGATTCTTTGACATGTAGGCCAATCATGAAATTTTTAGTACTCGCAACATCACAAATCTAATTATGCAAGACTACTACTTAACCACCCGTAATTGGTTGGTGAAGGGTAAAATCCTGTTGTTAACCACACTAATGGTTTTGTGCGTAACAGCTGGATATGCCCAAACTAGGACGGTCACCGGGACCGTTACCGGAGCAAGTGGGGAACCTTTAGTTGGCGCTTCTGTGCTGGTAAAGGGAACTCAACAAGGGGCTCTTACAAATAGTGACGGAGTATTCTCCGTTGAAGTAGGACCCAACGACAACACACTGGCAATTTCCTATTTAGGGTTTGATACCCAGGAAATTTCGATTGACGGACAAAGCAATCTTTCTATTAACCTATCTGAGAATACTTCCTACCTCGATGAGGTAGTCGTGGTTGCCTACGGAACTCAAAGGAAAGAGACTGTTACAGGTGCGGTAGCAGGAGTAAAAGGGGTAGAACTCGTAAAGTCTCCTGCAGTTGACCTTTCGAACTCTCTCTCCGGTCGTATACCTGGCTTGGTAGTAATTAATACCAATGGTGAGCCGGGAAATAATGACACCAGAATCACTATACGTGGTTTGAATACATTAGGGAATTCCAGTCCCCTTATTGTAATTGACGGAATTCCTGACAGAGATGGTGGACTGAGAAGATTAAGTCCTCAGGATATTGAATCTATCTCTGTACTGAAAGATGCATCTGCTGCCATTTATGGAGCTCGTGCAGCAAATGGTGCCATTCTTGTAACCACAAAACGTGGTAAAGCAGGTAAACCTACCGTTACCTATGACATGAACTTTGGATGGTCACAGCCTACTGTGATCCCTGAAATGTCAAGTGCTGTAGAATATGCCAACATTATGAATGAACTGCCTATCTATCAGTCAGTTCCGGTTGGTGAGTGGGATGCAGCATGGCAGAGTGTAAAGACTACAGGAACTTATACTTCTCCTACTCCAGGCGTGCCTACCATTAATGCGAACTTTAGCCCTGAGGCTGTTCGTCTACATGGAGAAGGATCAGATCCATGGGGATATCCTGATACAGACTGGTTTGATGATGCCTTCAGAGATTGGTCTCCACAAAACAGACATAATCTTCAAATCAGTGGAGGTAGTCCTAATTTCCGCTATTTAGCATCTCTCGGATACTTACACCAGGAT
>JBCDBC010000334.1:0-5916 GCA_039184535.1 Bacteroidota bacterium
AAATGCAGAAATAAAGAGAGTTTTTGAGATATCCCTTCTTGATCTGGAAGGTCAGTGGAAAGTTCTATATGCTCAAAAACAGGAAGCCTCAGAAGATAATATTCAGAAAACAGAACATTCCATTAATGAACTAAAGGGAAGTATAGCAAGTATACAGAAAATATACGATCTGCCAGAATTTTGTAATAGTAATACTAAAATACAATTAGCATCTCTTCAGTTTTCATATAATAGTTCTACAGAGGAAGATAAGGAAGGTCTATTTTACGCCAAAGAAATCTTTTCATTGATTGATGAAGCCATTGACCTGTCAGAAAAGATTAATGATAGTGCCGGGGCTGCTCAGGCAAAATTACTCAGAGCACAGTATGCCATATCCCTAAGCCAACCCTTGACTGAAAAAGAGGTCAAAGAAATCATCCAATATTACAAAAAGAGCGCTTATTATCCGGGATATATACAGGCGAACAAAGTGTATGCAGACTTGTTGCTTCATAATGCTCAGCCCTTAAAAGCCTACGACCTGATTCAGGATATCTTTAAGATTGGTCAGAAAAGGGTAGATGATGGGGGCTTCTATCTCCTATACTCAGGATTTAAACTGGCGAGTGATATATTTCTAGAACAAATTAAGCTTCCTGGTGTCTCATGGGTAGTAGATATTCTTGAAGAATTTTTCCAGAAAATAAAAGAGATAGTGGATTCCATGATAGAGGCAGAAGAGCCTTTTGAAAAATCTAATATGGAAGCCTTCAGAAGAGAATATATCAGATTTGAGCCTGTTTCTCACTTCCACATACGGGTGTATTTCTCTTATCAGTACTATGAGATTAAGCTTCTTAAATTGGGAGCCCTCATGAATGAAGATTCATTGAGTATTTCTATTGCTAACAGGCTACTGAAAGAGCTGGAGTCTGGCAATAACCCCCTTCAGTTTGTACAAGGGAACTGGGAAGATTTCAAACTGGTCCCTAATGACGTCAGAAATAAGACCTTGAATAAATGTATCAATATCAGCAAAGGGGACTTACCTGAAGCGGCCAAACACCTTGACTTTTCCTATAGAAATCTCAGAAGCTATATCACATTTAAAGAAGTAAATAGATTAGGGTTCTTCCTGGATGTACAAGAAACTGAAAATAAACAGTTAGAACAGGGAATAAGGTATATGTTCTATGACCTCTACAAGCAGGGAACTATTTTTGAGGTAGTCTTTGATATGCCTAAGTTCCTCGTTAGTCATGCGAATACAGGCTTTTATTCTCAAGACCTGGAACAAGAACTGAATATTAAAGGGACCACTGCGAAGAAGTACATAAAGATCATGATGGAGATTAACTTGATCAGTCAGGATAAGACTACCGGGAGAAAACATTTTTATAAACTCATTAAGGAGAATGTGATGAAGAGACTTGGAGAACAACAAATCAGTATGATGCGCCAAACATCCCCTTAAGTATATCTCACATACTAATTTTCCTGAGAGGGAATCAATGATTACTTCCTCCTATGGACAATTATTGTTAATTTGGGTAGGAAATGTTTTCAACTAATAACTTAAGGTATTCAAGAGGTTTATGGCAGGTCATAGTAAATGGGCGAATATAAAGCATAGAAAAGGGGCCCAGGACAAGAAAAGGTCTAAAATGTTCACCAAGCTACTCAAAGAAATTGCAGTAGCATCCAAGGAGGGAGGTCCAGACCCAGATGCAAACCCCAGGTTACGCCTTGCTATCCAAAATGCTAAAAAGGCCAACGTCCCTAAAGACAACATCACCAAAGCAGTCAATAAGGGTTCTGGAAATGATGGAACTAACTACGAAGAACTGACATTTGAAGGCTATGGTCCGCACGGAGTAGCTGTTTTCGTAGAATGTCTATCTGATAACAATAACCGGACGGTAGCTAACGTCCGTTCCTATTTCAATAAATATAATGGCAGTCTGGGTAAGAGCGGCTCAGTAGATTATATGTTTGAACGGAAAGGAGTATTCATCATCAAAAGAGAAGGGTTGGATGAAGATGAGTTAACGCTAGAACTACTTGATGCAGGCTTAGAAGATATTGAAACAGCAGATGAAAACTTCGTAGCTACCTGCCAATTTGAAGATTACGGGAACCTAAACGCTAAACTGGAAGAGATGAAAATTGAGGCAGAAAGTGCCTCCCTGGAGAGAATTCCTACTACCATGGTAGACCTGGATCTGGATTCAGCCAAATCCGTTATGAAATTGATAGAAATCATAGAAGATGATGACGATGTACAGAACGTTTTCCACAACCTGGAGATGTCAGAAGAGTTGATAGAAGCACTCTAAGGACTACTTACCGGAAATATGCGAGCAGACTACCTTGGCAGTCTGCTCTTTTTATAAATCAGCTATCCTATCCTTATTCTTATTTTAAGGCCACATTCAAGCCCCACCTGAAGTTAAATTCCCTAGCGGATCTAGGAGAAAGTAGGGATGTAAAGTTATCAGTAACCATAAACAGCACTACTGGACCTCCTCTGAGCATAATGTTAGCACCCAGATTTTCAAAACTTCTCTTTCTCATAGAATAGGTAAGACCCGCAGTGAGTACTTTTCCTACATCTTTACTGGCACTTAACATCATGCCTGGAAACTGTTCTCCTCTATAGAACTCCTGAAAAAAGAGGGCTCCCAGCCTAAAGGAACTGATAGGATTAAAATGTACACTAGCATACACTTGGGTGGGGACATTGGTAGTATAGGTATCATTAGATTCTACAAAGTCTAGTCTTTCCGAAATAGAATCCAAAGTAGCTTCAAATTCTACTTCTCCGCCTGTGAGGGCTTCTCCCGCATCTACTCCCGCAAAGGTATAAGATCCATTACTGGTATACTGAGTAACAGAATCCTGCCAGTTGATTGAGTTCAGCAGGTTAACGCCACTGACTGCCACTGAAATTCTTTTGGTGAGCTGGACTACCAGTCCGGCATCTACTGCATATCCTGTATTTTGAGTGAAAGGGCTAGGCTCAAATTCAAAGCTAATGTTATCTGGTGTTCCCATATCTATCATGCTACTTCTAATCACATAATCTGTGGTAACAGTGGTAGCATAGTGAGAAGGATCAGTAAGGACGGTAGCAGACTGATTCCCACTGGATAGATTGGCCAGGCCCACCAGATATTTCATTCTCAAGCCTGCCTGCAAAAAGGAGTTAACACTCCAACCTGCAGAGAGAGCAAACTCATGATACGCCTGTGCTTGAAAACCAGGGGCTATGTTTACCTCGTTTCCCACAAACTGAGTATTGCCTTCCCAGGCTAGTTCAGCCAGCGTCTTTGGATACTGAAAATAAGCATCGGCTATAGCCTGGTAGCCAAAGCCTACCTGCAAATCTCTCAACTTCACGCTCACATTCATAGCGTCTACAGCCGTTCTAAATCTGAGATGGTTCATATCATCCATAATACCAATAGCATTACTCACATCTAGTTCAGTTTGTGAGGTACCACTCACAGGTAAGATGATATCACCAAAGGAAAAACCCGTGTTTCCAACGCCAGTACCTAAGCTGATAAGACCTATGTTAATTTTTTCATCCTGAAGAAAGGCAGGATTATATCTTTGAGACTGAATAGTCCCTGGCATAAAGTAAAGACCGAGTTCATGTTGGGAGAATCCTGAGAATACAGTAAAAGCTAGAGTAAAGGATAAAATAAGTCTCTTCATGAAAGTTAACTTCTTGTAGGGAATGAGAATATTAATCAGGATTTTGAACTCCTACTTGCAAACCGATCTTTACATCCAACTTACTCTCCGAGAGGAATTTAGCAGCAGTAGTTCCGTTGTTAGAAGTGAAAAGGGAATACTTCATCACCATGGATTCCGTATCTACTAACCTGCTAAAGCGTGCTTCTTCTATTTCAACTGAGGTTTCCGTTTTCTTGCTCTCAATCACTTCACCATTAGCATCCACATCTGGTGCTTCTAAAACAGTGAATGGAATCTGGCTAAGAGAGTCTATCACCTCTCCCTGTGCATCCAGGAAGTAGGCTTGCAGAATAATATCCAGGGGTATCTCATTCTCCCCCACTACCTTAAATCTGGCATATCTTCCCATCTCCAAATCTTCAAAAGAAACGGAGAAAGTATCCAGACGAGAAAACTGCTGAATACTCCCATAAAGAGGAATATATACCTCCATTTCTACGTCTATACGGGAACTATCAGTAATAAAACCTACTTCTGCAGGATCATTATTGGGATGTGCCTGAGCATTTAACCCATACCTAATGGTTTTAGGTTGTAGAGAAAGAGCAGTATGTATATTTGAGTTTTGCTCATTTAAGATAACCTCAGTTGTTTTTAACTGACCTGCTTCTCCAATAGCGGGAAAGCTAAAATCTATCCCATTAGAAATAACCTCACTTTCAATATTAATTTCTTCACCATCCTGCGTAACAAGGCTTAATTCATCTACATTTAAGCGTACTGGAATGCCAAAGGAGTTACTGGTTCTAAGGGTTAATTCTGCCTGGGATAACAAATACTCTATTTCGATTTCATTTCCCAAACTGTCCATCTCAATGGTTTCTGCTTGGATTTCAAATTCATGCTGCCCAAAGTATCCTTGAGCATAGGAGAAGTCGAGATTTTCCATGGTCAGCAAAAAGGGGAATACTGCGATTTGCTGGTCAGTGGGTACATGTATGGCAGTGTAGCTTATGCGGATACTATCATCTCTAAAGTCAAAATTGGTCCCCATCAGGTCCCAACTACCTTCTAACCTTCCTGGGCCAATACCTACTATCTCCCTGGAAAATACCTCTCCATCCCTGCTAAGGTTGTCTATCTGGAGAGTGATGATGTGTTCCCCTGCCAAAGCGAGGTCTATAGCATAAGACATACCGCCCTCTTTTAGTGTAAACAGCTCCATTTCATTGAAGGGGTTGGGACCCACTAGTAGGCTGTCAATGACAGGAATAGTTATATCAGGTATTTCATAGATACCTTCACCATCTGCGGAAAAGATATCTGCCTGATGTGAGATAAATAATAGCCCACTTTCATCAACTTTAATTGTTCTTTCGGTGTCCCAATGGTCTATTAGTTCACTAACTACAACATCTGTGTCAATAAGGGCAAAGGAAAAGTCGGGTTCCCATTCAGGGGTGTTCAGGTTTTCTATGTCTTCTGAGACAGAACAGGAAAAGATACTGAAGGCCAGGAGGAGTAAAAGCCAATTGCCTTTTTTCATTCCTCGTATTAGGTAACAGCACAATATTACGAATCCTCGTTTGAGAAATTCTCATTTATATAGGCTACTGTATTACGTAGAGGAATACCAAAGTGTCAACAACAAAAAAGGCGCCCGCTATACTTGCGGAACGCCTTTCAACCACACATCAACCCTAAATCTTATATGCTTTTGTTTATCTTTTTATCTTCTGATATATCAAAAGTACCTTCAAATGGATCATTATCAAAGTACGAAATTCATATTTTTTTACCTTGTAAAATTTTAGGCTAAAGTTAATTTTTTTTCAGTATCTCCACCCTTAAACCACTCTCTTTTAGCTATTTCCCTATTTTTATCTACGGATAAATGGGGGTTTAGGTACGTAAGCTTTCGTTAAAATAATGCTAATTATAGACGAATAACCTGCTTCAATATGATTACCTGACGAGAAGTGATATTTCAATCGGATATTTGGAAAGGCTCGGTTACTTTAATACGATCATTATCTGTCAGGGTTAGAAAGTAATCTCCCGCTACTAGTCTGGAGGAATATATCTTGAACATGCTGGCCTTAGGCTTTGCATTGATAGATTTTTCAAGAATTTCTTCACCCAGATTGTTGTGCACTTTCAACACCATATCAAGTGATGAGTCAGCGATACACTTGAGCATGATCTGCCCCTCTTCTCTTTCCATAAGCTTTG
>JBCDBC010000335.1:0-5913 GCA_039184535.1 Bacteroidota bacterium
CAATGATCTGGGCTTATCCCTAAGTCCTGAAGCCCTGGCGTACCTCACGGAAACAGAGACCATACTGGATGATTTTCTGGAAGGTGTTTACCATGTAGAGAATAAGTTCAAAAAGCGTGTAGCCAACGAGCAGGCTTTCCTAAAGGAGGAGTTCTCCCCAAAAGTCTACGAAGAAGACGGAAAAGCTACCTTCACCCTCACCCACAGAGGCAAGGAATACATTTTTGCGGAATATGATCTGCCGTAGGTACAAGGCATACCTTGTCTTAACAAGGATAGTCCAGTAAGGGTGAAATATTTTTCGCCCAGCCACTCAGAAAGTAGATCTAAGCTAACTACCCCACCTTATCTCTTCCTCCTTTTCCCGCCACCACGGTGGGCTTTTGCGAGCGTATTGTGGGTCAGCCGGGGTCTAGCGTAACTCCAGGAAGTCTTCCTCTTATCAAAGCCACAATGCATGTGAACAGGCTCCTGCCTGTTCCTAAAAAAAGTGCAGGACTCCCGTCCTTATTCCTTCAACCTTTTTCACTCGCAGGAAATATACGGTCATAGCTGTACTTCAAGCGCTTTTCGGCTTATATTTGCAGCCGAACAAAAAAAGCGCGTTTAGAATTAGCATAGACCAAATTCATGTATAGATCACATACCTGTGGCGAACTACGCCTTGAACATGTAGGACAAGAAGTTACCCTCTCCGGTTGGGTGAACAAGAACAGAGACTTTGGGGCCATGACCTTTGTGGACGTAAGAGACCGCTATGGCATTACCCAGATCGTAGTGAATGCGGAGGATGACGTTACCTACCAGCAAGCCAAAAAGCTGGGAAGGGAATTTGTCATTAGGGTAAACGGGAAGGTGCGCGAACGTACCAATAAGAACCCCAACATTCCTACAGGAGATATCGAAATTGAAGTAAGTAAGCTGGAAATCCTGAATGCTTCCAAGGTGCCTCCCTTTACTCTGGATGACGAGACAGATGGAGGAGATGACCTGAGAATGGCCTATCGCTATCTGGACCTGAGAAGAAAACCTGTCCAGTCTAACCTCATTTTCAGAGGGAAGCTGGCCATAGCTACCCGTACCTATATGGATAGCCAAGGTTTTATTGAGGTAGAGACACCCGTACTGATCAAAAGTACGCCGGAAGGTGCCAGAGACTTTGTGGTGCCCAGTCGTATGAATCCGGGACAGTTTTATGCCCTGCCGCAGTCGCCCCAGACCTTTAAGCAGCTGCTAATGGTATCCGGTTTCGATAAGTACTTTCAGATAGTTAAGTGTTTCAGGGATGAGGACTTGAGAGCGGACCGCCAGCCAGAATTTACCCAGATAGACTGTGAGATGTCCTTTGTAACACGTGATGATGTCCTAAATACATTTGAAGGGCTGGTAAAACATCTTTTCAAATTCATGTTGAATGTGAAGCTGGAAGACTTCCCCCTCATGACTTATGATGAGGCCATGAAAGTATATGGCTCAGACAAGCCAGATACCCGTTTTGAGATGAAGTTTGTGGAGCTGAATGAAGTAGCTAAGGGAAAAGACTTTGCTGTATTCAATGACGCAGAACTCATTGTTGGGATCAATGCTCCAGGCCAGGCAGCATCCTATTCTAATAAGGACATTAAGAACCTGACAGAATGGATGAAGCGTCCACAGATAGGAGCTAAAGGGTTGGTGTACGTGAAGTACAATGAGGACGGCACCCTCAAATCATCTGTGGGAAAATTTTATGATGAGAATGATCTGAAGACATGGGCAGAGAAGATGGGTGCACAGCCGGGCGACCTTATGCTTATTCTCAGTGGGGATACTGACAGTACCCGCAAGCAACTCAATGAACTGAGACTGGAAATGGGGAACAGAATGGGCCTGAGAGATAGTGGATTTCAGCCACTATGGGTAGTGGACTTCCCACTATTAGAATGGGATGAGGATTCTCAGCGTTTTCATGCCATGCACCACCCTTTCACTTCAGCTAGAAAAGAAGATATGCAGAAGATGATGGAAGGTGGAATGGATAAAGACGCTATGGAAGCCTTACGTGCAGATGCCTATGACCTTGTGATTAATGGCTGGGAGATAGGTGGAGGATCCATTCGTATCCATGATAGAGAGGTGCAGTCCAGAAACTTTGAGTTGTTAGGCTTTACGCCTGAGGAAGCAGAAGAGCAGTTTGGATTCCTATTGGGGGCCTTTGAATATGGGGCTCCTCCACATGGGGGGATCGCCTTTGGATTTGACAGACTGTGTTCTATTATGCAGCACTCGAGTTCTATTAGGGACTTCATCGCCTTCCCAAAGAATAACCAGGGAAGAGATGTCATGCTGAATGCACCTGCCTCAGTAGATATTGCTCAGCTAGATGAGCTTTCATTAGAATTGAAGAAAGAAATAGAACTGGATTCTTAGTTCTATCATAGAGTTTAAAGAAGGGGGATATCAAACATCAGTTTGGTATCCTTCTCATTACATTAATTAGCTGCCCAAAGTAGGGGTGGATTTATCCGCCCTTCAGATTCTCCCGCTGCTGAAACAATCGCCACACTCGGTTTTGATGAGACCACCATGTTAATGGTGGATGGTAAAAGGGACATTCACAAAATGTCTGTAAATGGGCGCGTGGCAATCCCTGGTATTGCTCCTACGGAGCAATAGGGTGTTTTCGTAATTCTATGGGCTATTGGGATGGGGCTCCGATGGAGCCGTTAAGCGATGAGGTTATTTCTTAGACCAATCGGTAGGAAATATGGGTGGTCCAAATCATAATAGCTCGGGGTTTAAACCCCAAGCTAGATTTATGACCCATCTTCAACTTATCTTCTCCTGTTTATACTTCAGTTGTTTAATGTAGGAGACTACTGGGACAGGTAACATTCCGTCTATTTTCCCCTGATACTTAATCACTTCTCGTACGATGGTAGAGGAAATAGCCGCTGTTTGTGGACTGCTCAACAAATGGAGGGTTTCCAGATCAGGTGCCATGTGTTTGTTGACTAGCTCTATGGGTTGCTCATACATGAGATCCTGGGGAGATCGTAATCCCCTGAGAATAAACTGAGCTCCTTGTTCTCTGGCATAGTCTACCGTAAGCCCCGTATAATAGGCAGTTCTGATTTTAGGCTCATTAGCAAAGGTGAGATCTAGCATCTCCATCCTTTCTTCAAGAGAAAAGAAATATCTCTTCTGGGCATTCACCCCTATAGCCACAATGATTTCATCGAAAATGCTACATCCTCTAAGGATTATCTCTTCATGTCCTTTGGTGATGGGATCAAAGGAGCCTGGAAACAGGGCTATTTTCATAAGAAGAGTTCAAGTTAAAAGTGAATGTGTATAGAATGTACTAAGAATTCCGGGTAATACTATCAACTAGTCCTCAGAATCCTCCTCCAGCTCAAAAAAACTCAAGCTACTGGAACCGTAAGTCCTGGTTCTCACAAAGGCAGAGATAGAAGAAAAGTTGTATTTACTTCTGTGTTCTAGAATGAGAATACCTTCCTTTTTTAATATGGGTTTCTGGAGAATGTCCCTGAGTAAGGCGTCCTGACCGGGCATTTCATAGGGAGGGTCCATGAAGATCAGGTCATACTTCTTTATGCAGTGTTTTACATATACCTGCGCTCGCTGCTGGAAAATCTGGATCTTATCTATGGATAGCTTTTTGTGGAGCATCTTTTGAGCTCGGACACATTTTGTGTTCATCTCAACAGAGTCAATATGGGTCGTTCCTCTGCTGTACATTTCCATGCTTACTATACCGGAGCCGCTAAATAGCTCTAGTACATGTATGTCTTCCCAGTATAATTGTTGGTGGAGAATATTCATGAGGGCTTCTCTTACCCTATCAGTGGTAGGCCTTACCGGCAATCCCTTTGGGATGTGAATTTGTCTTCCTTTTAATATGCCTCCGGTAATTCTCAAGTAAAATAATTATGTAGAATCCAATCTAGAAAAACGCCTTCATTCAATCTATCCTTCAAAACTCACTCATTCAAAATTCTTTCATTCAAAACTCATTCATTCCTTCACTCAAAATTCAATTACCCGGTCATTCTCTCATTCAAAACTCAATCATTCAAAATTGTTCTACTACACCGCCAAAAACGCATAATGCCAGGGTGTCCCCGCATCCATTTGGGTATCCAGGAAAGAATGGAAAATATCCAACGGTTTCATATTGGGAAGGTCTTTTTTAAGCGACAGAAGGGTAGGGGCATACTGGTTAAACATTCCCATGGCATAGATGGGCACATCATTATCAAAATGCATGATCTGAAAGTTGCTCCTCAAGAAATAGTAAGCATCCATTTCTGTACGGTAGGGATAGGCATTCATGAGATGCACACTTCCTTGTTTACAGATGGTCATGATGATGTAACCGGGAAAGGCGTGAAGGAGGATATGGTCTGGCTCCGTTTCACTCAGAAGGCGAGAAATACGGGAGTAGATAGGAGATATGTGCTGGTTCGTAAGATTAGGAAAGTATTTCTGGAGAATGTGCTGAGTAGCATCCGGCAGAATATACAATGCCCAGGCATCCATAGTGGATATCAGGCTACTATGGATCTCATGTTCCCCCAACTGAGGTTCCAAAACGGCCCTGGCTATCTGTAGAGCTTCTCGCTCGGAGTGGAAAGAGTTAGGAATGAGGGTGAAACGGGATTCTGCTGATATACAGACACATTCCTGTTTATAAGAGGAGAGTATTTCTTCAGACTCAAAGATTACGCGGAGGAAAATATCCTGCCGCATGTCCTGTTCATTCAGGAAGGACTTGGCATACCTGATTCTGTTTTCAGGAGAAATGAATACATAGGTGAGTAGGTTAGGCTGTATCATGAGATGCAGCCTGCAGGAAGCCAGAATGTCATTATCTGGCACACGTGGGGCATGAATGGTGGCAAAAGCCTGTGTATTCAAAATGGTGAAAACTTTATGCTCCTAAAGCAGTCATCAAATATAATAGCAATTTTCTCAAACTATTGCCTATCTGTATGTTTAAAATCTTTATTTTGCTCCTAAGCAATATGTTGAGTTAGGGTAATATTCCCAATGTTTGTCTAAAAGGTAACAGGAAAACCTCAACTACGTTTACTCCCACAGGCAAACGCTTAATTTAATTTGATTAAACAATGAAAAACATCTTAGCAGTCTTGTTATGCGTAGCGGGGTTGTGCCTACAGCAAGCACAGGCTCAACTTTCTGATAAACTCGTTCCCCACCTGGGATTCATGTATGAGGTGATAGACCTAAAGCAACCTCAAAACCCAGGCGTCGCTAATTTGTCAAGGTTCTTTTATACCTTTTCTGTAGGAACTTACTATGTAATTGCGCACCAAAATGATGTCCTCAGTTTCGGACTGGATCCGAGCTTAAACCTAGGGTTTAACTTCGAGCAAAACTTTCAGGGGACAGAAACCGGAATCAATTTGGTAGTACAGGCTCCTATATTCCTTATGGGGAGATTGGGTGCTTTAGCTACAAAGTATAATCAGCAGAAATTTGGAATTGGTGCAGGTATAGGTGGTAACTACATCTTTTTCTCAGAAGGAATCAGAGACAGAAGATTTACAGGTTTTGCGCCTTCTGCCGTAGTGGAAGCTACCATCCTTTCCAGAGGTGGACCATTAACGGTAAGAGGACACTTTACCATTGCTAATCCATCCGCGACTTATCAGTCTACGGGTTCTACAGGAAGAGACGAAGAATTTAATAGTCTTTCTGCCTGGGGCGTAGGGTTGATCTATGGATTCTAGGAAATAAGACATATAGAATTGAAAAAGCTCTGGGTTGATATCCAGAGCTTTTTTATTATCCCTAAAGTTTTGGGCTAATAAATTCATCAGTACATGTAACGGTGAATTTATTAGTCAGTAAAAATGTCTAATAAATTCACCGTTACATGTACTGATG
>JBCDBC010000336.1:0-5910 GCA_039184535.1 Bacteroidota bacterium
CATGTGAAGGCCCTTTTCAGCTCGATTAAGTGGCTCATTTCTCATAAGGAAGAGGCCCAAAGCACTACTATCAGTAAAGTTGAATTAACTCATCCAGTATGATCATGACCTTGCAGGCACTTGAAGGAGTGCTATTGATATATTTCGCTTTTGCCATCAGTTACCTCTTTATATATGCTGTTGCAGGCCACTTTTACAGACCTCCTGTCTACAAGACTTCTACTACAGAAAGGAAGCTGAGAATAGCTGTATTTATTCCTGCTTATAAAGAGGATATGGTCATTCTCCAGACTGCCAAAGATACGGTAGAGCTGGAGTATCCTTCGGGGGAAATGGATGTCTGGGTAATTGCAGATTCTCTGAAGAAGGAGACGCTTCAGAAGCTGAAGCAGACAGGTACAAAGGTCATAGAAGTATCTTTTGAATCTTCCACCAAGGCCAAAGCATTGAATGTAGCTATGGAGAGAATCTCCGAAGTTTATGAAGTAGCCTTCATCCTGGATGCAGATAATGTAGCCCAGAAAGATAGCCTGTTGAGAATTAGGGAAGCTTTTCTTGCAGGTGCCCAGGTAGTACAGTGCCACAGGGTAGCCAAAAATCTGGAAAGTGGATTTGCCGTCCTGGACGGGATCAGTGAGGAAATTAACAATCACATCTTTAGTAAGGGGCATAGAGCCATAGGGCTTTCGTCACGGCTGGTAGGTTCAGGAATGGCCTTTGAATACCAGCTATTCAAAGAAGTCATGCAGAAGATAGATGCTGTAGGAGGCTTTGATAAGGAGCTGGAATTAAGGCTCCTGCGAGAAAGAGTAAAGTTTCACTACCTCCATAAGGTGGATATCTATGATGAGAAGGTGAGTAAGGCTGAGGTCTTTGCCAGGCAACGCACTCGCTGGATAGCAGCTCAGTTTCATTATGCCGCTAACTACTTCCCAAATGCCTGCTGGCAGCTGATAAGGTATGGGAAGCTGGATTACTTTGATAAGGCCCTCCAAATGATTTTGCCTCCGAGATTGATTCTCCTGGGACTGGTCAGTTTGCTTGGTATAGTGGCTTACTTCTGGTCGGGGCTGTCCTTGTTGTGGAGTGTGCTGGCGGTGGGGACCATCATTTCATTTGCGATGTCAGTTCCTGCCTATTTCTTCCAGGCTAAATACTTGAAAAAATTGGCGCTCCTTCCTTATGCCTTCATCCTAATGATATTGGCTATGCTTAAGATAAAAGGAGCCAATAAGACCTTCTATCACACCCCACACGGAGAAGTAGACCCTACAGTAACAGAACCTAATAGTATTTCAGCATCATGACAGGAGTAGGATTTCCATGGGATATGGTGGGACTGGCCTTGCTAACAGGAATTTTTCTGGGAATTAAGCAGGGGAAAAAAGAAAGAAAACTAGAGAAAGAATTAAGTGATGAAGATTCTTCAGATTTGTAAGTCATTACCCTTTGAGATAAAAGGAGGAATACAAACCCACGTGTGGGAGTTATCCTTATCTCTGAAATCGAAAGGCCATGCGGTAAGCATACTTTCAGCTGGGAGTATGAAGCAAGGCGAGTATAAAGAAGAGGTTGAGGGAATAGAGATCATCAGAATCCCCTATTTCCCGGGAAGAAGAATAACTCCTTTCAGACATACCCTGGATGAGTACTTTTTTAATGTTTCAGTAAAAAATTGGCTGAGCACTCATCATCATACTTATGATCTGATTCATACACATGGCCGCAGTGGCTTACTCCTACCCAGGGAAGTATCGCCTGAAAAGCGGATCATGACTTTTCATGGATTGGCGCATCGGGAGTACGATTTCAATTTTAGGAGAAACAATAGATTCTCCCTGGATTTATGGGTTCACCAATCAGTGAATAGAGGAGTAGAAGAGGAAGCATACCTAAAGTCTGGAAAGGTGATAGCAGTTTCTCATGAGTTAAAAAACTGCCTGGAGGAGGATTTCGGAAAAAGACTGGCAGGTATTGATGTACTGCCAAACGGGATCATTACAAAACGAATGGATTCCTTTCCGACAAGGGCAAGATTAGTGTGCTTTGTAGGGAGGTTTAGCCAGTTAAAAGGAATTTATCTCCTGCCAGATATCCTAGAACAACTACCGGCTGATGTAAAAATGGTGTGCATTGGAGGAGGTAGTGAAGAAGCCGCCCTGAAAACAAAATTTGAGGATAAAGGCCTTATCCACAGATGTATTTTCCCGGGCTTTTTAGAGAAAGCAGAGATCTACGATTGGATGCTGAAGTCTAATTGCCTGATCATGCCTTCCTTGATAGAAACCTTCGGAATCGTGGTGCTTGAAGCGGGCATGTGTTCATTGCCTGTGGTAGTCTCCTCCATTCCAGCTTTGGAGGAAATCATTACCCATGATAGAGATGGCTTAATTGTGAATGAACACAATGCTAGTGCTTATGTAAATGCCATTGAAAGACTGATGGATGATGAAGAATTAGGGAGAATAATGGGCACTAGCCTACAAGAAAAAGTCCTTTCTACCTATAACTGGGCAGTCATTACAGAAAGACTACAAAGAATCTATCAACAAATGGTGGGAGAATATGGGACAGAAATGGTTGCATAAAGGGTCCTATTCACTGATAGGGAATGTATTTCAGTTGGGCTTTGCCTTCCTGACATTCCTGATTTTAGTCAGAGTATTAAGTCCGGAAACTTTGGGGACCTGGGTACTTTATATGTTGGTGATGTCCATAGTGGAGATGACCCGCCAAGGCTTTGTACAGCAGGGGCTGGTGAAGTTTGGGAGTGAGGATACTTCTGCCTACAGCAGCATTAATGGGGCAGCTCTATTGTTACAGTTGGGCATTAGCATTGTATTAAGTGTGATTTTATGGGTAGGGGCAGCCTTCCTGGCTACCTTATGGAAGGCACCTGAACTATTAGTTTTACTTCAGTTCTCCTTCATTTACATTTTATCTTCTGCCATTCTCCGCTTCATGGAGGGAATTTTCCTGGTTAATCAGGCTTACAGGAAACTGGCGATTCTCTACTTTCTCTATGGGAGTTTCTTTGCTAGTGGGATTCTGGTTTGGGTACTGATAGGGAGAGAAGTTAGCGTGTTTCAGTTGATGCTAGGGCAATGTGGCAGTTTCCTGTTAAGTAGTGCCTGTATGATAGTGGCTATTTCAGCCTACTGGAAAGTAGGCTATCCTACAAAGGAATGGATCTCAAAACTGTTTCATTACGGGAAGTATACCTTGGGAAATAACCTCAGTTCTCTTGCCTTCCAGAAAACTGATGTGATGATGCTTGGGGCTTTTCTGGGACCTACCTCTGTGGCAGTGTATAATGTGGCTACAAAGATCTGTACCTATATAGAAGTTCCTTTAAAGAGTGCGGCACAGGTCATTTTCCCGAACATGAGCAAGGCCTATACCCAGGATGGCGTATCAGGAATTAAGTCGCTATACCTGAATGGAACGGCCATACTTATTGGCATCATATGGCCGATTTCGGTAGTTACTTTTCTACTGGCTGATGAGATTATTCTATTGCTGGCCGGAAAGGAATACCTTCAGACGAAACCTGTTTTATTTATTCTCCTCATCCATGTACTACTAAAGCCAATAGGCAATATGATGGGAACTACCCTGGATGCTGTGGGGAAACCCAAAGTGAACTTTATGATTCTTTTATTAAGCCTGGGGCTAAACCTCACCTTCAACTATTTCTTCATCCCACTTTGGGGAATAGAAGGAGCAGCCATAGCTACTGTCAGTACAGTGGTGATTTCTCTCACCTTCGGTCAGTTCTATACTTACAGAATATTCTCTTTTCATGGGCTTCAGGCCTTGAAGTTTGTGCTACCTACTTATACCAACCTATTCTCATCAGCCCTCGAAAGAATACAGGCAAAAAGGATAAACCCAACTGTCTCAAAGAAAGAAGGATAATATGCTAGCATTACTATTTTGGACCTCCTGGTGGATTCTGTGTTATACCTATCTCATATATGGAGGGATCTTATGGCTACTTACTAGAGGGAAGAAGGCTGAGGCTAAAGAAATTGGGTCAGACAAGCTTTTTCCATTAACCGTAGTAATAGCAGCCTACAATGAGGAAGATTTCATAGAAGAAAAGATCCAAAACACGCTTTCTCTTAACTACCCTAAGGAGTACCTGAATGTCTTGGTAGTTACAGATGGCTCCTCAGATCTTACCCCAGAGCTCGCCAGACGACATAAGAGCATACGCGTATTTCATGAACCAGAGCGTAGAGGGAAAATAGCAGCCGTTCACAGAATCATGAGGTATGTAGATACGCCTATCACCGTCTACACAGACGCCAATACCTTACTAAATGATGATGCCTTACTGGAAATAGCTAAAAGCTTTCAGAATCCAGAGGTAGGGGTGGTGTCAGGAGAAAAGAAGATCCTTATCCCTGAAGAAGCAGATGCCAGTACTGCAGGGGAAGGGCTCTATTGGAAGTATGAGTCCACGCTTAAAAGAATGGATGCAGAGCTGTACTCAGCTGTGGGGGCTGCCGGGGAGCTATTCGCCATCAGGACAGACATGTATGAAGCTGTACCCTCTGATACCATCATAGAAGACTTTTACATGACCATGAAAATAGCCTTGAAAGGATACAAGATAGCGTACACACCTAAGGCTTACGCACAAGAAGAGGGATCGGCAGATGTAGGAGAAGAGATGAAACGGAAGATCAGAATAGCGGCAGGAGCATTCCAGGCCATGAAGAGATTGGGATACTTCCTTTCTCCTGCCAAGTTTCCTTTACTGAGTTTCCAGTATGTTTCTCACAGAGTGATGAGGTGGACTGCTGCTCCTCTATCCCTGGTAGTCCTCTTGATCAGCCATTTATTGCTGGCGGTGAATGTAGGAGGTTGGTACAGCTTAAGTGTGATCCCTCATCTGGCATTCTACTGCATGGCTTTGCTGGGTTACCAATTGGAGAAGAAGAAGCTGAAATGGAAAGTATTCTTTGTTCCTTTCTACTTTCTGATGATGAATTACTGTATGTTCCTAGGCTTTGCAAAATACCTAAGGGGCAAGCAGCAGGTAACGTGGGAACGCGCCAAAAGGAAGATGGCAGCTTAATCATTTAACGTCAGCTCCAGATCAGTTATGAGGTCCTGAATGAGGGCATCATTTCTTTCGCCTTCTCCGTGCCGATATATGTTTTCTATTTGTTCTGCTTTTCTCATGAGGTCCATGTACCCCATCATGCCTGAAGCAGACTTAACTTTATGGGCTACTTTTGCAACTACCTCATAATCATGTTGGGTAAATCCCTTTTTGAGGTTGGATAACTCTTCAGATATTTCTTCCTTGAAAATGGCTTTTAATTCTTCCATCATATAGTTGATTGGGAAAATTGATAGCCCAAAATACCCCCTAGATGGTAAAGGAAATACAGTAAATACCTGAATGTATTACAGCCTTTACTTCCCTTCTGAAACCTGGTTTTCCTATATCTCAGATGGATAAACTTTGAACGCCATTTAAAGGATGTTCATCGAGTTTACGTAAGCTCATGTGCTATTCTTATTGATATTTCCGCATAACTAATAATGGGATATGAAAAAGACGGTTTTAGTTGTAGACGACAGTAAAGTCATCAGGCAATTTCTATTAAATTTCTTGACAACAGAATATAATGTGTTCGCGGTGACTAATGGCTTAGAAGCTATGAAATGGTTAGAAAGCTATCACTACTGTTCGCTTATCATAGCTGATTTGGATATGCCTGAATTGGATGGACTGGGTTTTCTTTCACTTCTTAGGACTAGTGGGTTTTATGCTAATATACCTGTGATCATGGTGTCCGGAGAGAAAGGCAGCCAGGTGAGGATTGACTGCCTGAAGGCAGGAGCATCAGACTATGTCACCAAGCCTTTTAATCCAGAAGAGCTAAAAATTAA
>JBCDBC010000337.1:0-5881 GCA_039184535.1 Bacteroidota bacterium
AATATTAGGTATATCTGTACCTAATAATTTCTTTACCTAGAGGAATAATGAGGAATTTTATAGGAGATTAGGTAGTCAACTTATCCTATTTCAATTGTTGAATATTAGGTAATATTGGGAGTAGAATCAGAAGAGAAATATCTAGTTAAATGAAACTGATTAAGCAACTCCGGCTTTTCGGGATAATGGAGGGGATTTCCTACTTACTTTTGTTGGGGATAGCTATGCCGCTAAAATACTTTGCGGATATGCCCCTGGCAGTTACCTATGTAGGCTGGGCCCATGGACTACTATTCATGTTGTATTTAGGCTTGGCAGCTATTGTGGTCTTAAAGTTTAGATGGCCTATCCTCAGGTTTGTCGCAGCTTTCATGGCAGCTCTTCTACCCTTCGGGCCCTTTGTATGGGACAAGTACCTCAAGAGATACGAGGCAGAAATGGAGGCCTGATCATGGAGCTGGATATCCTTTTCCATGATGAACATTTGGTGGCAATCCACAAGCCCGCTGGTTTACTGGTACATCAAACCAATCTGGATAAGGAAGAGAACCTGGATGCCATGAGGATGTTACGGGACCAGATAGGGCAGTGGGTGTATCCCATCCATCGACTAGACAAACCTACTTCTGGTGTCCTGCTTTTTGCGCTGAGTCCTGAAATGGCGGCTAATATGGTGGATCAATTCACTCACAGGCAGGTAGAGAAGGAATATTTAGCAGTAGTACGTGGATATACCCAAGAGGAGGAAAACATTGATTATCCGCTTTCTCCTATGTGGGATAAGAGAACAGGTAAACGGAAAAGAGAAGCCAAGCCTCCTCAGGAAGCCATCACTTATTACCGGAGAATTGCCACTACAGAATTGCCATATCCGGTAGGCCGATATGAATCGGTCCGATATTCTTTACTGTGGATTCAGCCTAAGACTGGAAGGAGCCGGCAAATACGTCGGCATATGAAGCACATCTTCCATCCTATCCTTGGAGATAAGAAGCATGGAGACCACAGACAAAATGACTTTCTCCAATCTTTCATGGGGCACCTCAGGCTCCTCCTTCATGCACATAAGCTGGCATTTCTCCATCCTGTGAAGGAAACTACTATTAAGCTGGAAGCTAGCCTTTCTCCTGAGTTTAAGGACATCCTGACCAAACTTAAATTAACAGGTCCTCTATAAGGAACGTGCTGAAATGGACCGGCGACTTTAGTCGCTGAAAGAAGCACGGGTCAGTATCAGCTAATAGGCAGCTCAAGCAGCCAACCCAAGCAAAATCTATTTCATCAGATCAGATAGGATTTGAAAATCGTATTGTTTGACTCCCTATGGGGTCAATTTATTTTCCTGTGGAACTAATCATAGTTCAATCTCCTCGAGATTATTAGAACCTTGAATAGGTTCCATTACTGTAGCAGGCATTAGTGAATACGAATTGATCCAGAATGGATCACACTTACGGTTGACAGGCTTTTTTAATCTGATTCATTTGTCCTATAACCAAAAGAAGGATCCAAGATGGACCCTTCTCATTAGCTATGAAAAAGTTTTGATGCTTAATTCTTCTTAACATAGATGTCGCCATGGTGAGTTTGTAGACTCATGGAATTTCCTCCACCGTTGATGGTTCCGGTAATCATTTCATCTACAGATACCTTGTAAACACCATCTTCATCCTTTTCTCTATTGATGCTCTGCTTTTTCAGTTCTACATCAAATCCAGAGAAAATATCTCCTCTATCTGACCTTAATTTTAGGTCTGCCTTAGCGGAAGAAGGAAGCATGAGTTCTACATCTCCGTGGTAGGTGGTGAAAGCCATGGGGATATCATTGGCTACTTCATTAAAAGCTACTTTGATGTCTCCATGCCAGCTATTGGCCACTAGGGAGCCAGAAATATCCGTGGCTGAAACGCCCCCGTGATGGGCATCCACAACAATCTCACCGTTGATATTCTCCAGGGCGACATTGCCTATGTGGTGCGTCCCTATTTTCAGATCAAAGTCTATGGGTACTTCTATGACCAAAGCCACAGGGTTAGAAGAATGGTCAACATCCACTACTACCTTATTATCATTCTCTCTGATTTCAAGGTCTATTCCGCCTCCGTTGATCTTTTTTAAGCCGTTTTTGGTTTCCTTAGGCTGACTACTTGATTTATTTAGAGATTCATAGGTTACCAGTACGTCTTCTCTATTGGTTCCCTTAACTGTTACTGTACCTCTGTGGACTTCTACTCTGAGGGCTCCTCTTTTCCCTGTTTCTGACAAGGGGATGTCGATGGACTTTTCCTGACTCTTTACCTGCTGTGTTACCAGCCCTACTAATACCATGCAAATGATGAATGCGATATTTTTCATGATTTTAATATAATTGATTTGTTGCGGTTCTGGATAAAAACTATTCCTTAGCATAGACGTCTCCGTTATAGGTTTCAAAATGAAGTGCTACGGTTCCCTCACGGGATATGACTGAGGCTGTACGTTGGAGTTTGTAAGAAATCCCTGATCCTTCCATTCCTTTCTTCTTGGTTACTTCTTGCTGTTTGTATTCCAGTTCGGGCAGGTTGGTGAAAAACTCTCCCTTCTGGGATAAAAAGGTCATCTTGGCTGCTACTCCCTTTTGGAAGCGAGTAAATATTTCTCCGTTGAAGGTTTTGAAAAAAGAGTCCTCATTAGGATTTCTTAGGTAACTCACACTGATGTCTCCATGGAATGTCTTGGTTCTCACCCTTCCCTGTACATCTTCCAGCCTGATATCTCCATATTGATTTTTGACGTCCAGTTTCCCTTCCATTTTTTTGATATGGATATCTCCGTTACTCATAGTTGAAATCATCAGGTTGAGAGACTTGGGCACATTAAGGGTGAAATCCATTTGGTAAGCGTAAGCAGGTTCCCATCCTGAATTATCCCACCAGTCAGACCCCCATGGATTTCTTTTGATGGGTTCTCGCCAGAAATCATGATTGCTTTCTTCTTCCGGGAGAATGATGTTCAGAAAAAGTGTTTCTCCCTTCTTTGAAAATTTGAAGCTGGGTTTGGCAGCATCATAATCAGGGAAGTCTACTTCATATTTTGAAGGCGTGAGCCTGACTTCCATGGAGAGCGTAGGGGCGTCTGAGCCTACAATCTTGATGGAGCCGTTAAGGTTTTCTAGTCTTAAGGTGGTGGCCCCTTCGGGATCATAGTTCTGTTGGATGCTTTCCTGCCCTTCCACTGTTGTGATGAGGCATAGAAATACCAGCACATAGATAAACTTGCGTATAGTTGTCATAATGGTAAGGGGGTTTCAGTTACATCAGTACCTGGATACTGTTTTTGATTTTTTCTTTGACTTCATCTGTGGTTTGTTCTTCAGAAAGTAGCTTCCTGAGCTCTTCTACAGATCTCTTTTCCTGCAAGGCGACCATGACTTCTGCTATGGCCCACTGGACCAAAGGGGATTCCTGGTAGGAAATGGTCTTGATCAGTCCTTCTCGTACTACTGCCTGATCAGCATATGGATAAAGAGCTTCCAGAGCGGCCAACCTCACATTAGGGTTATCATCCTGTTTGAGCGTTTCTAGCAGGGCATCTGCTATCTGATCACTTACCTCAGGCATGTCGCGGGTAAGCTGTACTGCCTTGAGTCTTTCTCCGGTAGATTCCTTGTCGAGCAAAGTAAGGAGCATCATCTCTTTGACCTGAGTTAACTCTCCTTCCAGCCTGGCAATCTTCTCCTTCTGGTTTTGGTTCTGGAAGTACCAGGAAGTGATCAGGACCCCAAAACCTACCAATAAGAAGGTGTAAGCCAGACTAATCCTTGGTGTTGGGGTGAAAAGCTGCTGTAACTTCTCTCCTGCTTCCTTTAGAAAGTTGCTGAAGGCAGAAGGATGAGCTTCCTTGATCATCAGGGGTCTACTTGTTACAGGGACTTCCTGTAGGGCTACCCCTAGCTGCGCATCCAGCTTGGCAAGATCAGGGAGATCTGACAACTGGATCAGGCCATTCTCCAAATACTCCTCCAATCTTTTTTCTTCCTGCTCTGTGAGGGCTCCCTCCTGGTAGCAGGATAATATGTATGTTATGTCTTCTTGCTGATTCATATCAGACTGATTGAATAATTTCTTGATACGTTTTTTGTAATGCCTTAAGGGCTCTATATACTTTCACTTTCACAGCACCCTCTGTACATCCTAGACTTTCTCCTATTTCTTTATAAGGCAAGCCTTTTAGCTTGCTCATGATCAGAATCTCCTTCTTCTCCAGATCCAGTTTATTCAGGGCGATTCTCAACAGCTGCAGTTCCTCTTCTTGTTCTATCTTCTTGTCCTTCCCGGCAGTGAGTAAGGGCAACTCTTCCCAACTTTCCACTTGTACCTCTTGTCTGCTTTTAGTCTTCTTGTAGTAATCATGGCTGACATTTCTGGCGATAGAGAATAACCAGGGTTTAAAGCTTCCCTCTTCTCTATACTTGCTTTTATACTTCAGCACTCGCTCAAATACATTTTGGATAAGGTCATCACATACTTCAGGATTCCGGTAGAGGTTGTAGAAGAAGCTGAATAGTATGGGCCTATACCGCTGGTAGAGGGTGCCTAGTTCCGGCATACTGCCTTCTTTTACTGCTTGCATAGCCTGTTGGTCCGTTAGTGTTTGACGCATGTGAGTGATCGTTCGGACAGGTAAACCGGAGTTCTGGGTGAAGGTTACAGGGAAGCTAAAAAATTTTTCCTTACCTCTTCCTAGCCTAGCTATTCACCTAAATGCCCAGGCGTTAACTTGAAAGCTGTCAGGCTGTATACCAGAAGGTTATGAGGCCTAAGGAAGAATAGGCTTTTCTCAAGTTAACAGAAACTCCATAAAGGAGATAGGTATGTCTATTTATATCTATCCCTTTTTTTGGTAGCCAGCAGAAAAAAAACCTCTTTTCTTATAATCAGGTTTAACCAAAATATCCAAACATTTTCAGGATGTAGGATAGTTAGAAAATATGTAACTTATCGGAAGACTCTATTCCTACAGTATGAACTCCTCCTTTCCATATAAAAATGTACTTCTTTGGGTAGTTCCCGGACTATTAATGATGCTTATCCTGGCTTGTAATAGCCTACCCACTAGAGAACTTACTGCTTCAGCAGAAAAAATAGACTTTAACTTTGAGGTGAGGCCCATACTGGCTGATAAGTGTTTTGCCTGTCATGGTCCTGATGCCAATCAGCGAATGGCAGGTTTAAGATTAGATACACCTGAGGGAGCTTATGCTTTATTGGAAGACCAGACGGATGCTTATGCCATCATCCAGGGGGATGTAGAACATTCAGTTCTGCTACAGAGGATCACCACTTCTGACAGCTCAGAACTCATGCCGCCGCCAGAGTCTAACCTTAAGCTTACTACACAAGAAATAGACATTCTTACAGAATGGATCAGGCAAGGCGCAGAGTACCAGAAGCATTGGGCCTTTATTCCGCCTGAAAAAGTACCGGTGGACATGGAGACAGTTTCATGGGCTACAAATGAGATAGATGTTTTCATCTATGATAAAATGCAATCTGAGGGCCTTTCTCCCAATGCGGAAGCAGAGAAGGAATATTTATTGAAGAGACTGTCGTTTGATTTGACGGGTTTACCTCCCACCTTGGAAATGCAGCAAGCCTTCCTGGCTGACAATAGTCCTGAAGCATATGAAGCCGTAGTGGACCAGCTGCTGGCAGATAAACATTATGGAGAAAAAATGGCCATACATTGGCTGGACCTGGCCCGCTATGCCGATTCTAATGGCTACCAGGATGATGGGATGCGCACTATGTGGCCATGGAGAGACTGGGTCATCCATGCCTTCAATGAGAACTATACATTTGATAAGTTTCTCACCTGGCAATTGGCTGGAGATCTCCTACCT
>JBCDBC010000338.1:0-5850 GCA_039184535.1 Bacteroidota bacterium
GTATGCCCTTCAAATAAGAAATACTGTTTTCCGCACAGGGAAGTCCCGCCTTATTCTGCTCATTTTCAACTGTTGCATATATAACTCCTGCCTCCTGCGCATGGTTGAAGACTTCCTGAAAATCTATAATTCCATCTCCTGGACAGGTCATCCCTTGCTCTGCAGAAGCATCCATGTCCTTAAGGTGAAGTAAATTGACTCTCCCTGCATACTTTTTCATGAGGGCTACAGGATCTGCTCCGCCCTTTCTGACCCAGTAAACGTCCATTTGTAAGGCTACATATTCTGGATCAGTGAGTTCCATTAGCCAGTCAAAGGCAGTCTTTCCTTCTATCATGACAAACTCCTTATCATGGTTATGCCAGCTAAGTTGGAGTCCTTCAGCTTTGAGCTCTTTGCCCAACTTATTCAAACTTTCAGCTGCCTTCTGAACCATTTCTTTGGTAAGAGAATCAGCTGAACCCATCCACGGCCAGTAGCAGGTAATGAACTCATAAGAGAGCTTTTCTGCATTCTTAAGGAACATCTTTTTATTGTCTATGAGATTCCCTATGCTACTTCCTCCACCTATGCATTTCAAACCCAGCGAATTTAGCATTCGTGCATAGGTTGAGCGCGATTTCCCATAGACGCCGCTTTCTACGTAGGTGTATCCCATCTCTGCCAGGGCTTCCAGGGTAGCTTCTGGCTGGGCTTCCATCTGGTCCTGAACGGTATTCAGGATAATTCCCCATTGAGCCTCTGTCTCCTTAGCAAAGGAAGGAATAGGGAAAAAACTGGCTCCCAAACTAGCTATTATGCTTTTCTTAAGAAACGATCTTCTGTTTTGGGAAGAGAAGGCTATTGATTTCATGACTTGATGATATTTTTACCACTTATAAGTTCCTTTGAGACACCCTGATAATTCCATGTGCCAGTTAGGCCCTCAGGGAGAATAACATAACCACTTAATTTACCCTTACTAAGTTCATATGATACCTGAACTCTACCTTTAAGATGAGGCATGGAGGCTTCTATTTTTGTGAGATCTCCCAGTTCTGGGCTGATCTCTACGGTTTCAAACCCTACGCTTGCAGGCTTAATGCCACAAACGAAGTTTAACAAGTAGTAAGCCGGATGGGCACTCCATGCATGGCAGTCAGATCTATCATGCGAAGCAAAGCCTGTTTCCCCAGCTGTGCTATGTCCTCTGTCCAGGTAGGTATACCAGAAGTCCAGGTTATCCAGGAAAAGTTCTTCCTGTCCGGTTTTCTGCATAGCTTTAAACAGAATGAAGGAGAAGTAAGAGCTGGCGTATTCAGTGAAATTCTCATAGGTCAATATATGTCTAAGATGGACCGCCTGATCCTGAACGGGAATGACATCAGAGAGAATGGCCAAAAGATTGGTGTGCTGAGAGAAAGAGTCTCCACCGGGAGTATCAGCTATGAGCTGTTTTTCCTCATTCCAGCCATGATTTAGCACGGCAGCCTTCATCTTACCCGCCAGAGAGGACCATTTTTTCTGGAGATCTGATTTGCCCAGATGGCCATAGAGTGCACTTGCACAGTCTAGCGTATGTATGTAGTACATGCTGAGCATAAGCGAATGATGAATGACCCCATCCTCATTTTTACGTGGGATGCTTCCTTTGCTGACACTCCAATCCATGAAATTCTGGTTTCTCACAGATCCTAAAATATTCATAGACTCATCTAGATTTCTCTCATAAAATTTCAAGACGCCTTCTATGTCATCCACAAACTGGGCTACATATTCCGCATCTCCTCTGACCAGATAGTAGTCATACAGGCTTTGTATCCATGCCAGGGACCATGATCCCATGTCAAAATCAAATCGGGAAGGATAAGCAGACTTGAATAGCTGTGTTTCCTTATTTTTGGATTGAGGATAGAGCCGCATGACCTCCCGGAAGAGCCTGTCATCACTGGAGTTATACATGGATATAGCCGCTATGGGTCTGTTATCACCTCCATAACTAAGCTGCTCATAGTAAGGGGTATCGTAGTAGGTTTCCCCTGAGCACATTCTGAACGTCTGTATGCAAATGTCAAAGATCTCATTCAGACGCTCATCATCACTCTCAAAAGTAGAAAGCTCTGGATATGGGTAACCTGAGTACTCACTCTGGAAGTCTTTGATGAGGAGTTCCTCATCGGATGTTTCAATGCTAAGCTGGACGTATCTAAAGGCACGCTTCCATAAAGGCCTAAAGGTTCTCTCTTGCCCATCAGGAAGGAAAATATCAAAGACTCCATACATAGTAAGGTCATTTACGGAATCTCTGTGGGCCTTGAGATTTACTTTCTCATACAAGGCTTCAGCATAATTTACCTGGATACGGCTGCCTGCACCTTTATCTGTGGTTAGCTCTGGATAGCCCATGGTAAAGAGCTCATAATCCAGGAGGATAGTAGCTTGAGTATTTGGTGGAATACTGATAGGTTCTTTTCCATCTATGAATCCAGTAGGAGTCGGAATTCCATTGGTCTTCCTGATTTTCTTGGGTCTTTCCAGATAGCTATCCATGAAAGGAATGTTCCGGGGAACCAGCTTCCAGGGAGAACCTCCCTCAAACACCAGTTTCTCTGCTGAGGCCCAATGAGCATCATCAAAATCTAGTTTTTCCCATCCCCAAGGGTATTCAGCAGCGTGTACCCTATCACCGGGTCCACATGCATAGTAGCCGTAAAACCACCTTTCCTTAAAGAGCATCTCGTAGTAGGAGACAGGCTCATAGGCAGTATTATGGAATACTTTCCAGTTTTCATCAGAGTTTAGAAAGGAGAATGTTTCATCTTCAGCTCTCAGCATAAAGGCCGTCTGAATAGAGAACATAGACATGGCCATGTCTTTTCCAGCATTGTAAACGGTAGTTGAGAGAATGTTTTCTCCTTCTTGCAGAAAGGGTGCTATGTCAGTAATATCATACTTATAGGTTGTTAGATCTCCTTTGGCAGGTCCATAGCACGCTCGCTGCCCATTCACAAAGAAGTGGTACCTATTATCTGCAGAAATATGGAGCGCTAATTTCTCCGGAACCTTATCAAAAGTGGCCTTCTTTCTGAAGTGATACACTCCGTATTGGGTATTATTAGCTGAAGGATAACTGATCCAGGTGGGTTCAGAATATTCCTGACCTTCAAGCTGACAAATGCTGGTCAGAAAAAGGATAAGGAGAAAATAATAAGTTATTCTCATGAATAGGGTTGGTTAAAAGAATATTTAGTAGAGATTCCTGATAACAGGCAGGCCATATTACCAGGTCTCATAAATCCCTGTGTTTATACATTTAGCTGACAAGAAAGAAGGAATTATGCGGGATACTCCCAATCTCCTCTGTACTTTCTTTTCAGAAGCTTATTCGCTTCCTTATCTCCAATGATTTTTTCCTTTTCTCCGTCCCAGGCTATACTTCTTCCTAGCTTGTAGGACAGCATTCCTAACAGACTCATGTTGGTAGCGAGATGACCAAGTTCAATGTCGCATGCCGGTTTTGAACCGCTTTCAATAGCGCCCATGAAATCCGTCCAAAGCTCTTTGATATTTTGCCCGTCGGGTTTATTTAGTTGTGCCTTTTCTCTAATGATCTCAGCATTTTTATCCTTAGGATAAAAGGTCCACCCATCCATCCATCCCAAATGCAGGGTCCCCTTGGTCCCATAAAAGAAGCAACCCACATTATGATCAATATAGGCATTGGGGGCACATAGCTTGTGTTCCCAGTTGAGGGTAAAATCCTCAAACTCAAAAATGGCCATCTGAGTATCTGGGGCGTCTGAATTGTCTTCTTTAACAAATCTTCCGCCTGTAGAGTAGACAGTCTTAGGATATTTCTCCTCTGTCCACCAGAGTACCTGATCAAACCAATGTATGCCCCAGTCCGCTATGGTGCCATTCGCAAAGTTCAGGAAGTTCCGAAATCCTTTAGGGTGTATTCGGGGGTTGTAGGCTGTCTCTGCTCCTGGGCCTACCCAGAAATCCCAATCTAAGCCTTTTGGGGGCTCAGCATCAGCTGCAGCTGTTCCGGGGCCTTGGCCGTAATTAATGAAGCATTTTACCTGGCTAATCTTTCCTACCTTACCTTCTCTCAGGAATTTCATAGCAGAAATATTATGGGGAGATACTCGCCTGTGTGTACCTACTTGTACTACCTTTCCATAATCTCTGGCTGTTTTGAGAATAGCTTGACCTTCTCCTATGGTGTGGCCTATGGGTTTTTCCAGGTACAGGTGAGCACCTGCTTTGATAGCCGCTATAGCTGGTAGGGCATGCCAGTGGTCCGGCGTCCCAATGATGGCTATCTCGGGCTTTTCTTTCTGAATAAGTTCTCTGTAGTCCTTATATAGCCCGGGTTTATCTCCTTTCAAGGAACCCACCTCTTTCGCAGCTAGTCCAAGTGCATGACTATCTACATCGCAGAGCCCTACTACTTTATTCTCACCATAGGCCATAGCTTCCCTGAGAATGTTCATGCCCCACCATCCACAACCTATAAGGGCTAATTTGTAAGGCCTTTGTCTGCTTAGTGCCGGAAGTAGAGGCAAAGCAGAAAGGGTTAAGCCTGTTTGTTTGATGAAGTGCCTTCTGTCCATGATGTGTGAGCTTGGAGGCAACTGTCAAAGGGAATTTCTGGAAATCCAGACAAATGGATTGTGTATTTTCTGGTGTTTTCTCTTGAGAATCATCTCAGCAGCGTGAATACCCATCTGAGCATGATTAGTAGAAAATACAGAAACTCCGCCGGCTAATATCTCCTTGGTAGGAGAATCATTATAGGAGATTACTCCATAGTCTTCGCCAGATTTCCATCCTTTTGCAGTACCACTTTTTATTATATGGAGGAGATCATCTTCATTGATTACTATATAGGCACTATTCTTTTTTAGCTCTAACTCTTGAAGAGAGGGAACTACTTGTCCCGTGAATCCGAGCTCATCACAGATCTTGGCAAAGCCACTTTTAATACCAGTGGAGGCCAGGCGGTTTCTGGGGAACACCAGGAATACCTGCTGATATTTGGATAGCTCTTTCTTGGCTTGCTGGATCCCATAGGTTATATCCTTAGCATAATCCTGATAAATCAGGCCATAGCCTTTATTCAGGTTGGGTAAGTCTTTATCCAGGAGAATAAGCTTACTGGGAGGGATTTTTTCAATAGTTTTAGAAGCAATATCAGAATCATCCAGAAAATGAGGACTGATGATGTAGTAATCGTAGAGTCCCAGATTATCTAGGACAAAGGATTGAAACCTTCTTGCCTGATAGTTATGAAGAAATATGGTGGTATTGGCTTCTTCTCCCATCTTCTCCACCAATGCTTTATGAATCTGAAGCTTATAAGGGCTAAGCTTATTCAAAATGAGCACTATCTTCAATCTGGCTCTTTCCGGTCTGTTGGTAACGAAAAAGCCCTTACCTGGAATAGAGCTGACAACCCCTCTATGAACCAGCTCTCTGTAGGCTTTCTCCACGGTATCTCTGGACAAATAAAATTCAGCGCTGGCTTCATTGATAGAAGGCAGTTTATCTCCTTTTTTTAAGACCTCCTGCTCTATTTCCCAGAGAATAGTATTGGCTACCTGCCTGTATTTTGGAATGGGAGAATCCCTGTCTATATACAGACTTTTAGGTGTAGACATCAGTAGTAGTTTATTCTATTTCCCACAGCTTTTGGCTGTATTATTAATATACAAATTCTACTATAAATATTGTTGTTTTGGGGGAGGCCATAGGGGTGGGTGATTTTTTAAATATCTGATTTTCAGGTATTTAAAAATTATTCCAACAGGATGGTGCAGGATGGGGAGTAGCGTAAGCGTTCTTTTAGGCTTGTGCGCTGTAAACAGA